>JAISOP010000198.1 GCA_031275525.1 Tannerella sp. | reverse complement strand
AATGCATCTACGCCGGCGTAGATAATGGCGGTCTGATACAGAGCGGTTTGAGAAAGGGGACGCCCTCTTCATCCGCTCGCTTCATCGGCGTCCCAAATGCTTACTTCAGCATACTTTTTTACACCACCATCCATTTTCCGTTCTCTGCCTTTAAGGTAGTCGTTCAGTAGTGGAAAATAATTCAGATGCTTGTATTCCAACATGCTTTCTTATGGGCATGTTGGATAAATTCTTTGGAGGGTTTGTACAAATTGTCCCTACTTTTGATAAAGAAAGTAACCGCTTCCAAAATAAAGGTGAGAAAGTATATACTTTTGTCCAAACAAAATAGCAGTATGGATTTATCAGGAACAGGCTGTGCGGAAATGCTTCCTTTTTTTCGGTGAATAAGAGGCTCAACAATGCGAATGTTTACGGAAGTAAATGAATATACGTTGGATAACGGATTGACCGTTTGGATGAATGAAGACCATCATCAACCCAAAGTCTTTGGCGCCGTAGTCGTAAAAGCCGGTTCGAAGGATTGTCCCAATACGGGAATTGCCCACTACTTCGAGCATATCATGTTCAAAGGGACAGACAAGATTGGAACGGTGGATTACGCCGCCGAGAAAGTATGGCTGGATGCCATTGCTGTGAAATACGACGAACTGGCGCAGACGAAAGACCCCCTGGCACGCAGGACTATCCAGCAGGAAATCAATGAACTCAGTGTCCGTGCGGCACAATATGTGATTCCCAACGAATTTGACAGGTTGATCAGCAAATATGGTGGCAGTAAGCTAAATGCCGGCACTTCCTACGATTATACCGTTTATCACAATACGTTTCTTTCCCAGTACATGGCGCACTGGGCGGAAATCAACAGTGAACGGCTGCTGAATCCCGTCTTCCGCATGTTCCAGAGCGAACTCGAAACCGTATATGAAGAGAAAAACCACCGCGACGACATGATGCTCAACCAGGCCATCGAGCGGCTGATGGAAATCTACTTCCAGCCTCATTCGTATGCCTTTCCGGTCATCGGTAGCGCGGAAAACCTGAAAAACCCGCGCCTCTCGGAGATGCGGAAATTTTTCAAGGAATATTATGTGGCTTCCAACATGGGACTGATTCTGAGCGGCGATTTCGACATCGAGGCCACGCTCCCGATACTGGAACGCACCTTTTCGCGCATCCCGCGAGGTATTGTCAAGACACGTACGATGGTGAAGATTCCGCCTTTCCGGGGACGGGAAAAAACATCCGTCAAGGTGCCGCTGCCCCTGATGAAGGCGGTGGCGCTCGGTTTTCGCGGCGTACCGTCCAACCATCCCGACCAGGCGGCGCTGGACATTGCCGTAGGGGTTCTGAACAACGCCGATGGCACTGGATACTTGGACAAGCTGATGGTCAACCGGAAAGTGATGGGCGCCATGGTCGGCGGAGAAAATTTCAACGAGGCCGGCTATGTAGGGATCCTGATCGTGCCGAAACTGGTTTCCCAGACCTGCCGGTCGGCGGAGAAGATGATCTGGCGCGAAGTAGAACGCCTCAAAAAAGGCGATTTCACGAACGAATTGTTCAACAGCCTGAAACAGGAACGCCTGCGCCGTCATTTCACGGAACTGGAGGATATTGACTCACGAAGTCAGGTACTGGTGCGCCTCTTTTCGCAGGGGAAGACGTGGACGGACTACCGGGAGGAGTTGAAACGTATGGATGCCTTGACCAAGGAAGACATCGTGAAGATAGCCAACAAATATTTCGGAGACAATTACCTGTATGTAAAGAAAAAAACAGGGCGTTACCCCAAGGAACACCTGGACAAGCCTGACTTCGCTCCGATCCTGCCGCCGCATACGGATGCGGTATCGGCCTACGCCCGGCAACTGGAGGAAATTCCGGTACGGGAGGTCAAACCCCGTTTCCTCGATTTTGAGAATGACGTCCGGACATTTGCCCTGACGCCCAAAGTCACCCTGTATGTGACGCCCAATCCCATCAACCAAATCTTCACGCTCAGGTTCATGTATGGCATTGGCCTGCTGAAGGAACCCAGACTGAAGTACCTGACTACGTATATCCCCATGCTGGGGACGGAAAACCGGTCGTTCGAGTCATTCCGGATGCGTTTGCAGACGCTGGGCAGCACGCTCGACATGGACGCGGACAGGGATTATTTTATGCTGAAAATAAGCGGCTTCGACAGAGCTTTCGGCGAAACGCTGGCCTTAGTCAACGAGTTCATGACGCAGGTGAAGGCGGATGACCGGAAGTTGAAAACGCTGGTCGATGATGCGAGGGTGACCGAAAAGGCTGTTTTCAAGTCGAACAACGAAGTGGCGGAAGCGCTGTTTGAATACATCCAGTACGGACGGCTGTCGCAGTACATGACCAAACTCTCGCTTGCCGAGATAAAAAGGATGAAGGGCAGGGAACTGGTCGCCATTTTCCGGCGGGTGCAGCAGGTGGAATGCAGTCTGCACTATTGCGGCACGCAGGATGCCGGACAGGTGGCCGAACAACTGAAAAGTGTCCTTGACCTGGAGCGGATCACGGAAACTTCCCATGCTCCGGTTTACCGCGAATTCGTTGTTTACGACCGTCCGCTGGTATTTTTTTACGACATGCCGGACGTGTTCCAGAACATCATTTATGCCTACATGGCTTGCGATCCGCTGGAGACGCCCGTGAAACGGCATGAGGCGAATCTGTTTTCCAAATATTTCGGCGAAGGCATGTCGTCGCTGATGTTTCAGGAAATCCGCGAATTTCGTTCGTTTGCCTATCACACTTCCGGCGCCTATCGTCTGCCGCCGCTGTGCCAGTCGGACAAGCCGACCCGTTTCGTCACCTATTTGTCCACGCAAAGCGACAAAACGATCGAGGCCTTGAAAACGCTTAATGCCTTGATCCGGAACATGCCGGAACATGCCGAAAGAATTGCGGACGTGATCCGGGCGACCCTCAACCAGACGAACAACGATTATCCGTCTTTCCGGGACATTTCTACTAGGATTGCCATTTGCCGGCGCGACGGTTATATGGACGACCCGAACCGTTCCCTGCTGGAAGACATCTGGCGAATGAACATGGATGATGTGGTTCGTTTTTACCGGTCGAACATACAGGGACGTACGCTGGCTTATGTCGTGGTCGGCAATTCGCGGAGGATGGACATGCGCCAGTTGGCCGCCTTCGGAGACGTGGTACGAATGAGGAAAAAGGTTTTTTATCAATAGAAGCCTACAGCGTAAGGGGTTGTCAGGAAATAAGCCATGCAAATTGAAGGAAAAATGCTTTTCGGGCTGAAGTAATAAAGGGAACCTCTCA
>JAISOP010000190.1 GCA_031275525.1 Tannerella sp. | reverse complement strand
CATTTTCGACACACCCTCATTCTTTTTGTGTCTCCGTTGAGGGCCTTGCCTGTGGCCTTCAGTTCACCGCAAGGCTGTCGCACGTAGCGAGTTTGCGTTTGGATTTGTTTGTCTTCTGGAGACGTTCCAGTTGCTTTTCCAGTTGCTTGATTTCCTTCGCCTGGTTGCGGATGGTGGTCAGTAGCGAGTTAAGTTCTTCGTTGTCGATAGATTCCGGGAACTGTGCCTCTACGCGCAGGATGAAGTCGGAAAGCACATTCATGTAATTGTTGAACGCATCATACGGGCTGTCGTAGGGGCTGAACAGGTTGTAATGTTTCGTGTTCATATAATAGAAATGGTCGCTGCTTTGCAGGTAGGCCCAGTCCTGTTTGATACGCCGGTCTTCGCACAAGCGCACCCGCTCGCTGATGCGGTTAATCTGCCGGAAGGCTTCCTGTTGGAGGACGTTCCCCTGCCACGAACTGCAATCCTTTTCCTCGTCCACCCACGACATGGGAAAGGGTACGGACACGGTATCTATCGCCTTGCTTGACCGGAAAATCTCCGAAGGCCGCGAGAAGGTGATGCCGTTTTGGGCGGCAAAGTAGGGTAACGCTTTGAAAAACTCGAAAATGCCGGTTTCGGCCGCGTGCATCGAACCGAGTACTTCGTAGTTCATGAAAAGATTGAACACCTGTTCGGCTTCGGGCGTCGAGGCGATCCAAGCCATGTACTTGTCGGCCGTCAGGGGATATTCGTTCCAGGAGTAGTCGCTGAAGCGTGCCGACAGGTCTTCGCTGAAACGGTCGTTCTTGAGCAGCAGTTTCAATTGGGGACGCACCGCCGAGGCATACACGTAATTCGGGCTTTTCCAGCCCAGGACGTGCTTGGCGCCTTCCGTCAACATGCTCTTGAATCCCAGTTCATAGACCAACTCGGAGATGTCGTCCGAATAAATCAGTTCCGTATTCCGGAACACTTTGGGACGGACGCCGAACAGCGAGTATATCTTGTCCTTGTGTTTTTTCACCTGCGCCTTGAATTCCTCCACATCGCCCAGCGAGGCGAGCGAATGGGCATACGTTTCGGTCAGGAACTCCACCTGCTCCAGCTGGGCCAGTTCCCTGAAACTGTCGAGCGCTTCGGGCGAATAGATTTCCATCTGCTCCAGCGCTGTGCCGGAGATGGAAAAGGCTACCTTGAATTTTTCCCCGCTCCCGGCTATCATTTCCGCGACGAGCCGGTTGGCCGGGAGGTAGCATTTCTCTGCAATCCGGCGAAAGATTTCCTCGTTCCGGAAATCATCGTAATAGTAATGATTGTTGCCGATGTCGAAAAACCGGTACCTCCGTAAGCGAAACGGCTGGTGTATTTGAAAGTAAAAGCAAACTGTCTTCATGTCCTCTTGTATTGTTTTTTTATCCGTATATAATCCTTTCATAAATCCCGCGCAGTTTCTGCCCGGCATATTCCCACTTGATATTGTTTACTTCGCGCAGCCCCTCCTCCTTGAGGAAGCGGTGATAGGCGGGATAGGTAATCAGGGCGTAGATGGCGTCGGCCAGGGCGTCGATGTCCCAGTAGTCCACCTTCACAGCGTAGTTCAGTATCTCGGCGCATCCCGACTGTTTCGAGATGATGGACGGCACGCCGCACTGCATGGCTTCCAGCGGGGAGATACCGAACGGTTCCGAGACGGAGGGCATCACATACACGTCGCTCGCCTTGAATATCTCGTAAACCTGTTTCCCCCTCATGAAGCCCGTGAAATGGAACCGGTCGGAGATGTTCCGCCGGGCTACCAGGCGGATCATCTGGTCCATCATGTCGCCGTTGCCGGCCATGACAAACCGTACCCCGCCGGCCTTCTGCAATACCCTGGCGGCCGCTTCCACGAAGTATTCCGGGCCTTTTTGCATCGTGATCCGGCCCAGGAAGGTCACGATCTTGTCCTGCACGCCCCGCCGGTCGGGAATCGAGAGGATGTCGCGGCTCAGCGGTTCGACCGCGTTGTGCACCGTCGTCACCTTCGAGGGGTGCTGGTGATACTTCTCAATCACCGTGCGGCGCGTCAGGTCGCTGACCGTGATGATACGGTCGGCGTAATCCATGCCGTTTTTCTCAATACGGTAAACCTCCGGGTTTACGTTGCCGCGGCTGCGGTCGTAGTCCGTCGCATGTACGTGGATGACGAGCGGCTTTCCGCTGATCATTTTCGTGTGGATGCCGGCCGGGTAGGTCAGCCAATCGTGGGCATGAATGAGGTCGTAGGTTTCCGTGCGGGCGATGACGCCGGCCACGATGGAATAGTTGTTGATCTCCTCCAGGAGGTTATCCGGGTATCTGCCGGAAAACTCGATGCAACCCAGGTCATTGACATGCCGGTAAGTGAAATCGGCATAGATATGGTTGCGCAATTCATTGTATTTTTCAGGTGTCATGCACTTCGGCAGGCGGGCGGCCAGGTAGTCGGCGTCCACCTCGCGCCGGACGACCGGCGTGTAGCACAGGCCGATGATTTGCAGGAAACTGTGGTCTTCGTCTCCGCGCGGTTTAGGCATCACAAAGGTGATGTCCATGTCCGGCTGTAGCGACAGGCCCTTAATCAGGCCGAAACTGGCTGTTCCCAGGCCGCCGAGGATGTGTGGCGGAAATTCCCATCCATACATTAACGCTTTCATCTTGGTGTCGGTTTTTCATTCCACTTCATACGCTTTTAACTTGTCAATCACATACAATACGGATGTGATACTCATCGCGAAGGAGAATGCGCCGCGGCCGGCAAAGGGCGGATTCCCGTCGTAGATTTCGGAGAGGGTTCCGATGCAGTGCAGCGAAACTTCTTCTTCGAGGCTAATCAGCATCCGTTCGGTAAAGGAGACGCCGCTGTGGCCGAACAGGCTCAGGTAGGCCGTCAAATAGGGGCCTGTCAGCCAGGGCCAGACTGCTCCCTGGTGATAAGCCAGGTCGCGTTCGCGCTGCGGGCCGAAACAGTTGGGTCGGTAGCCTTCGCTTTTGGGGCTGAGTGAGCGCAGGCCTTTGGGTGTAAGCAATTCCTTGGTGACGATGTCCAGCGCCGCCCGTTTTTGCGTGCGGGTCAGGGGCGAATAGGCGCAGGCCAGCGCAATCACCATGTTCGGGCGCACGCTCCAGTCCCGGTTCGGGCCATCGATGTAGTCGAACAGGTAGTTATACCTGTTTACGAACGTGGCCGGGAAGGAGGTATCCAGCGCGCGGACGATCCGCTCGACGGTTGCCGTGGCCCCAGGATGCTTCATCTCCCTGTAGAATTGCAGGGCATTATACCAAAGTGCGTTGAACTCGACGATGTAGCCCGAACGCGGAATGACGGGCCGTCCGTCCACCATAGAATTCATCCAGGTGACCGGTTTCTGCCGGCCGTCGGAATACACCAGCCCGTTGTCCGTCCATTTCAGGTTGGGATGCTGCTGTGTGACGAGGTATTCGATGATTTCCTCCACCAGTGCGCCATATCGTTCCCGGGCTTCCTCCAGTCCGTTCTTCAGGCGGTATTGCTGTATGCACCAGACGATCCACAGCAGCACGTCCGGCTCGTCGATTTCTCGGATGACCGCGTCTGTCCTGCCGTAGCGCATAAATGCCCTGACCGCCGGGAGAGCGGTCTGCATCAGCCGCTCGAAAATGCCCTTTTCGTCCGTACACAACCACGCGCCCGGCATGGCGATAAACAGGTCGCGTGCCCGCACCTTGAACCACGGGTAGCCGGCCAGCATGTACAGGTCGTTGCCCTTCGGATTGTAGAGCAGTTGCTTGGTCGAATTTTTCAGGCAGTTGTAGAAATTTGAACGCGGCGTCCGTTCGCTGACTTCGCCGTCAAAGAAGGCGGGCAGGTCGGCAAGCTGTTCGCGCAGGATGTCGCCGGCGCAGAAGACCACCGATTCGCCCTTCCGGATGGGCAGCTCGAAATATCCCGGCACAAAGAGGTCTTCCTTGTAGGGATAGCCCCGTTCCTGTTCCTTGGGATATTCGATGTCGCGGTACCAGCAGGGTTCGTAAACGAATTTCGGCGGCTTGTTAAACTGCATGTGCAGTTCGGGATAGCCCGGGTACATGCAGGCTTTGACGCCGTTCGGGATTTCGCGGCACGACTGGTTGGCGCTGCCGTTGACATGCGTCAGTTCCTTCACGTTGCGGAAGGCCATGAACGGGCGGAAGCGGAGCTTCGTCTCCGAGTGGGCGTCCAGCAGGGTGTACTTGATCAGGATCTGATTGTCGGTATGCGAAAAAATCTTTTCCTTGGACAGTACTACACCGCCGACACGGTAAACGGTGCGCGGGACGGCCTCCATCGCATACTCGCGGATATACTTGTGCCCATTGGGGCTGAACGTGCCGCCGCTGTACTTGTGAAGCCCCAGGTTGAACTCGGCTCCGTGCTGGACGACCGTTTCGTCCAGCACGGAGAGCAGGACATGATTGTCGTCGTCTAACCACGGGACCGGCATGACCAACAGGCCATGATACTTGCGCGTATTGCAGTCCACGATGGTCGTACAATGGTAAGCCCCCTTGCGGTTCGTACGGAGCACCTCCCGCGTCAAAGACTCTTCCAGATTAATCAGCAGGGTCTTGTCAAATTTGAGGTAACTCATTGTATCGTTTCTTTTGAATCATTCTCTATTACTTCCCGATATTTAACAACCAAATGTATAAACAAGTTTCAGGACAAAAAAATATTTATGCTTTTTTGTTCCCGTCCGGACGGGATTCCCGCGAACTGTTATCGGTGTGCCAATGAGGGAGGCTGGAATAGAGCGCGGTTCAATTCCTGAATACCAGCCTGTCTCCTTCCGCGTCGATGACGACCGGGCGGCTGCGGTCAACGGTTGCGCTTAGGATTTGCTTCGACAGTTCATTCAATACCAGGTTTTGGATGACACGCTTCACCGGTCGCGCACCGAACTGCGGATCGTATCCTTGCCCGGCTATCAGCGAGGCGGCTGCTTCGGTAAAGGTTAGCGTAATCCCGTTCTTCTCCAGCATCCGGCGGATAAGGTCTAACTGAAGGCCGACAATCTGACGGATTTCGCGCTCGTCCAGCGGCATGAACATGATGATTTCGTCAATGCGGTTCAGGAATTCCGGCCGGATCGTCTTTTTGAGCAGGTCAAGCGCCTGGTTGCGCGTTGTCTCAATGATTTGTGCGCGATTGGCCGGCGTGATTTGCTCGAAGTTTTCCCGGATCAGCCCCGAACCCAGGTTGCTGGTCATGATGATGATCGTATGCTTGAAATTCACCGTACGTCCTTTGTTGTCCGTCAAGCGCCCGTCGTCCAGCACCTGGAGCAGGAGGTTGAAGACGTCCGGGTGCGCTTTTTCGATTTCGTCGAAAAGAACAACGGAATACGGTTTGTGGCGAATGGCCTCGGTCAGTTGTCCGCCTTCGTCGTAGCCGACGTATCCGGGAGGCGCTCCCACCAGCCGGCTGGCGCTGAATTTCTCCTGGTATTCGCTCATGTCGATGCGCGTCATCATGTTTTCGTCGTCGAAGAGGTATTCGGCCAGCGCTTTGGCCAGTTCCGTTTTCCCCACGCCCGTTGTACCGAGGAAGATAAACGAGCCGACCGGCCGCTTGGGGTCCTGCAACCCGGCACGGCTGCGGCGTACGGCGTCGGCAATCGCACGGATGGCCTCCTCCTGCCCGATGACCCGGCGGTGCAACTCGTCTTCGAGGTGGAGCAGTTTCTCGCGCTCGCTCTGCATCATCCGGTTCACCGGGATGCCCGTCCAGCGCGAAACAACGTCGGCGATGTCCTCGCTGTCCACCTCCTCCTTGATCATGGCCTCGCCACCCTGCATGGCACACAGTTTCTCCTGCGTAGCAGCCATCCGGCTTTCCATCTCCTTGATTTTCCCGTAGCGTATCTCGGCCACTTTCCCGTAATCCCCTTCGCGTTCGGCCCTGTCGGCCTCGAACTTCAGTTGCTCGATATGGATCTTACATTGCTGTATCTCGTTGATCAGTTCCTTCTCGTTCTGCCACTGGGCCTTTTGCTTCTGTTCCTCTTCCTTCAAGTCGGCAATCTCCCGGCTCAACTGTTGCAGTTTCGGTTCGTCCTTTTCACGCTTGATCGCCTCGCGCTCGATTTCCAGTTGCTTGATGCGGCGCGAGACCTCGTCCAGCGCCTCCGGTACGGAATCGACCTGGATGCGCAGCCGGGCAGCCGCTTCGTCCATCAGGTCGATGGCCTTGTCGGGCAGGAAGCGGTCGGTGATGTAGCGCGTCGATAGCTGGACGGCGGCAATGAGGGCGTCGTCC
>JAISOP010000143.1 GCA_031275525.1 Tannerella sp. | reverse complement strand
GCCGGCGTATATAATGGCGGTCTGATACAGAGCGGTTTGAGAAAGGGGACGCCCTCTTCATCCGCTCGCTTCATCGGCGTCCCAAATGCTTACTTCAGCATACTTTTTACATCACCATCCCATTTTTTTTTATCCGGCAGGAAAACCATACCTTTACCGCCGGATTATGAACCTAATAAGACATTGAGATGAAATCATTTAAACAGTTACTGGAAAAACAGAGAACGTTTTTCGCAACAGGCCGAACGCGGGCGATTGACTTCCGGACGGAACAGTTGAAACGCCTGCGAGCCTCTATCCTCCGGAATCATTCCCAAATAGAAGAAGCGCTTTATTCGGACCTGCGCAAGCATGTGTTCGAGGCCTTTGGGACGGAAGTCACCGGGGCGCTGGACGAAGTGAACACAGCCATCGAACATCTGGAGGCTTGGACGCAGCCTGTGGAGGCGCCGACGCCGCCGGCCTTCGGTCAGGCACAGAGCCGCATCTATTTCGAGCCATACGGGAATGTACTGCTCATCGGCACGTGGAACTATCCGTTTGTCCTCTGCCTTAAACCGCTGATTGGAGCGCTGGCGGCGGGGAACTGCTGTATCCTTAAACCGTCCGAGTTGGCGCCGGCCACCTCGCGGGCGATAGCCGGACTGATACGCGATTGTTTCGACGAAGCGTATTGCGCCGTCGTGGAGTGCACCGCCCGGGAAATGCCGGACCTCCTGGCCGAGCGGTTTGACATGATCCACTACACAGGCAGTACCCGTGTGGGGCGGATCGTGGCGCAGGCTGCCGCTGCACACCTGACGCCCGTTGTGCTCGAGATGGGAGGCAAAAGCCCCTGTATCATAGACCAAACGGCTGACCTGGCGTTGTCCGTGCCCTCGATTTGCTGGGGGAAATTCCTGAACGCGGGACAAACGTGCGTAGCGCCCGATTATCTGCTGGTGCACCGCACCATCAAGGAGCCGCTGCTGGAATTGCTCCGCAAACAAATCCGGCTGTTTTACGGCGACGACATCCGGTCGAATGGCGACTTCGGACGGATTATCAACGAAGCGCATTTCGACCGCCTGGAGGCGTTACTGGCTGAAGGAACGATTGTCTGCGGGGGACATACGGACAAATCCGGCCTGTATATCGAGCCAACCCTCCTGGACGACATCTGCTGGGAAAGCAAAATCATGCGGGAAGAGATTTTCGGGCCGATTCTGCCGGTAATCACGTATGAGGACTTGTCCGATGTCATCCGGGAACTGTCCGGCCGGGAAAAACCGCTGGCGCTGTACCTGTACTCCACGGACGAGGCCGTGCAGCAGCGGGTGATTCGCGACGTGCCGTTTGGCGGGGGATGCACCAATGCCACCATCCTTCACATGCTCAATGCCCACATGCCCTTCGGCGGCGTGGGTAACAGCGGCCTGGGACGCTACCACGGACGGTGGAGCATCGAAGCCTTCTCGCACCGCAAAAGCATCCTGCACCAGACACCGGCCGCGGAACCTTCACTCTTTTACCCGCCCTACGACGACCATGTCCGGATATTGAAGCAAATTTACCTCGGACAGGAAAGGGAGTAGAGGGGGTGTGTAATGTCGATCTACAACGCTTGTTACAATTCTCCATTCTCATGCAGGGCGAATGAATGAACCCCCAAGGAGGCAGTTTGTAAGATTTTTGGCATAAAACAGGTATCTTTGTTCGCAGATTGTCATGCAAATGAAACAGGAAAAGAAAAATAGTCTAGTTTTTTATACGTTGATGATTCTCGTTTCCGGAATGTGGATGTGGTTTATCATCCGCAAGGGAGAAGACCTCCAAACAGCCGGCCAAACGGTTGTGCTGACCCCGGTGCCGCAGAACCTGAACGATGGCTTCCATTTCTTTGTAGGACTGATGACGGAACACATCCGGACGCCGTTCGGATTGCTGTTGCTACAGGTGATAACCATTCTGTTTACGTGCCGGGTGGTCGGATGGATTTTCAACAAACTCAGACAGCCGTCCGTCATCGGTGAAATTATGGCCGGTATCCTTCTCGGACCATCCATCCTGGGAGATTTCATGCCCGAAGTTTCCGGGTTCCTCTTTCCGGTAGAATCCCTTTCAAATATCAATATACTCAGTCAGTTCGGCCTGATCCTGTTCATGTATTCCATTGGGATGGAACTGGATTTGGGCGAAGTGAAGAAAAAATTCCGGACCAGCCTCCTGATTAGCCACACCAGCATGATGATCCCTTTTGCCCTGGGCGTCCTGGTGGCTTATTTCATTTATGACCGGTATGCTTATGCGGAAACGTCGTTCCTCTCGTTTGCGCTCTTCATCGGCATCGCAATGAGTATTACGGCGTTTCCCGTATTGGCGCGGATCATCCAGGAGAAAAAACTGACGCGGACACACTTGGGCACCCTGACGCTGGCCAGCGCTGCCAACGGCGACCTGACCGCATGGTGTATCCTGGCCTGCGTCATCGCCGTCACCCAGGCCGGCAGCATGCTCAGCTCCGTCTATATCATCCTGTTTGCCGTTGTTTACATGGCGGTCATGTTCCTGATTGTCCGGCCGCTGCTGCGCATGATCGGCGACCTGTACCACAACCGGGAAGTGGTGGCCAAGTCGTTGACCATGCTAATGTTCCTGATTCTGCTGGTATCCTCCTACCTGACGGAGATACTGGGGCTTCATGCGCTTTTCGGCGCGTTCATTGTGGGTATTGTGATGCCGGAGAATGCCCGTTTCCGCGAGCTAATGAGCGAGAAGGTGGAAGACGTGTCGCTGGCGCTGTTTTTGCCGCTCTTCTTCGCTTCCACGGGCTTGCGTACGGAAATCGGCCTGCTGAATACGCCGGAGATGTGGCAGTTGTGCGGCGTTTTCATTCTGGCGGCCATTGTCGGGAAATTCGGCGGCACACTGGTGGCCGCCCGCTTTGCGAGGGAAAGTTGGAAAAACAGCCTGCTGTTGGGCGGACTGATGAATACGCGCGGACTGATGGAACTGGTGGTGCTGACCATTGGCTACGAGATGCATATCCTGCCTCCGGCGATTTTTGTGATACTGATCCTCATGACGCTTGTTACTACCTTTATGACGATGCCCCTACTGTCCTTCATCGGCTTCTGTTTCCGCGCGAGCGAAAGGATCACCCAGGTGCGCCGGGACAGGAAGAAGGAAAACGTATTCAGGGTATTGCTCTCTTTTGGGCGGGCAAGCAACGGCCAGGTCATGCTCGACGTGGCTCACCAGATGTTCTCGCGGCGCAAAGACCGGCTCCACTTGACGGCGTTCCACCTGACAGTCGGTTCGGACGTCAATCCCCTGCATACGGATAACTTCGAACGGGTGAGCTTCGGGCCGATTCTCTATGAGGCAAAAAAACTGAACATGCGGATTGAAACCCGTTACGAAGTGTCGTCCAATGCCGGGCAAAGCATTGTGGCGATAGTGAATGAGGAGCCTTACGACTTCCTGCTGGTGGGCGCGGGTATCTCTATGAGTAACCTTTCAAACGACGTGGAGGCCCGGACGATCTATTCGTCCTTCTTCCGGTTTTTGGGGATTTTCAAGCGTTTTGCACCACCCCAGTTGTTTTCGCCCGGTTCGCTGATACAGGACAAGACCAAGTGGTTCATCGAACGAACCCGGTGCTCGGTCGGCGTCTTCGTGAACCGCGGCTTTATCCAGGCCACTCGTATCATCCTGATTGTCCAATCGACGGAAGACCTGTTCCTGCTCGACTATGCGAAATCGCTGGTGAAATCGACCAAAGGAATGGTGAGCGTGTTGAACCGCAGCAGTTTCATTTCCTCCGGGTACGAAAAGATTCACGCGGCGCTGACCGGCTTCGTCGCTCATACGGCGGAGTCGCTGATTCTTCCCGAGAAAGACCTGATGAACGAATCGTTCAACGGGCAAGACTTCATGCTGATTAGCTACGCCACATGGAACCTCCTCACCGTCGAATGCGAAGAGGCGCTCAAGGACATGCCCTCCACGCTCATCATCCATCATCGTGACAGGAGGTAGATTCAATAATTCAGGGAACCTCTAAAAACTCCCAAACGCTACGCTACGCTCCGCAGAGAGAGAAAAAAAACGGTCCGCGAATGCACGCGAATGAATGCGAATAAATGATTCGCGGACCTTTCTCTTTTTTATGCGGAGCGTAGCGCAGCGTTTGGGGGGGGTGAGAGGTTCCTATGATTAAATGCCCAGTTTCGACCGGAGCGTTTTCGGCAGAGCGTCCCTGTGCAGGACGATGCTAATCGTTTTATAGGCAACGAACGCTTCCGAGGCATACCATGTCCCCTTATACCTGTTTTCCGTGCCCCACGAATTTTTCACCAGATAGAATTTCTTGCCGGTTTGGTCTTTG
Organism: Tannerella sp.; assembly: GCA_031275525.1. GTDB lineage: Bacteria > Bacteroidota > Bacteroidia > Bacteroidales > Tannerellaceae > Tannerella. The sequence continues at coordinate 6,279 of JAISOP010000143.1, read as the reverse complement.
GCCGTACCGTAAATCAGCATCCCGTGGTCGTCCGTTGTCTGGTAATTGTCATACCCTTCCTGGCGCAGGGCCTGTGTGACCTCCACTTCCTTACACAGTTTCGTAGCCAGTTTCTTGATTTCTTCCTCCTTTTCCTTCCGGCTCAATCCGACCCAGCGTTCCTGATCCGACCCGGAGGTCTCCAGGGCGTTGATATCCGGCGCCGTGGCCAGTCCGTCGCGGGTGAAACCCAGTTCGCTCACGTCGGTCGCCCATGCGACGGTGAAACCGGTGTGGATGGCATGGGCTACCGTTTCCGTCAATTCTTCCAGCGGCACATTGTAGCTCAGCGCCCAGCGCCAGTTATCCGGGATTTCCAGGGCAAACGGCGCATAAAACGGCTCGTGGGAGAAGGAAGTCAGTGAAATGTAATCGTCCATATTCAGCCCCAGCGATTCCCCAAAATTCTTGGGCGTATATGATTTTCCGTCGATGGTAAACGTCTCCGGGATTTTGCCCAGGTAGCTGTCGATAATCTCCCGGAAGGCCTCGCGCCACACCGGCGACAATTTCCCGTTCGGATTCGCCGTCACGGCCTTCAGGCTGCCCAGCGCCATCTGTTCCATCTCGCCATGCACATGAATGTCCCCGCCGTATGCCAGCCCGTTGTACACGGCACGCGGGACGGCTCCGTAGTGCTTGAACACGTACAGCACATCGGCAAAGGAGCCGCCCTGTGCAAAATTCAGGTAACCGTGCATCCGGACATACTTGTCCGCCTTATCCCTGTAGGAATGGTTCACCACAAACATCTCCGACAAATCATATTCACCCTTTCCGGTACGCAGCAATTCGGCCTCTATCAACCCCACTCCCGAAAACGACCAGCACGTCCCCGAACGGCTTTGATTTTTCACCGGCGTAATTTTCAGTTCCCGAACCGTTGTAAACTCATATTCTTCCTGAGCGCCAATATTTATGGATACGCTCAGGCATAATAAACTAATAACAAGTCTTTTCTTCATTTCTTTTTTTTACGGCAAACATACAATCTTTTTTTTACACATTCGATTTTTTCCGTACTTTTGTTTCGTCTGAATGAAATCGGATACTCAAATACGATTCCTCTTTTTTTTTCAAAACAAATTGAGAAGTATGAAAATAACAATTATTGGCGCAGGAAACATGGGTGGCGCCATTGCGTGCGGACTGGCAAAAGGTTCCCGGGTGAAGCCCTGCGACATCACCTGCTCCGACCGTTCCGGCGTCGCGCTGGAGAAAGTGAGCGGAAAATATCCGGATATCCGCACAACAACGGATAACCGGGAGGCGGTCGAAAAAGCGGATATGGTAGTGATTGCCGTAAAGCCGTGGCTGACCGAAGACGTGCTGTATGAAATCAAGTCCGACCTGGATTATCGCCGTCAAATCGTCGTCTCGATAGTGGCAGGCATCACCTTCGAACACCTAACCTGCTTCCTCGACAAGGAAGGGGAAGAACCGCCGGCGCTTTTCCGGTTGATTCCCAACACCGCCGTCAGCGTGCAAAACAGCATGACTTTTATTTCGGCACAGGGAGCTTCGCAGGAACAGACCGATGCCGTGGTGTCGGTTTTCAACGAACTGGGCGCCACCCTGCTCGTCGAGGAACGGCTGATGGCGGCAGGCACGGCGCTGGCCTCGTGCGGCATTGCGTATGCTTTCCGATACATCCGGGCTGCCATGGAAGGTGGCGTGGAACTCGGGTTCTATCCGGAGCAGGCCAAAGACATTGTGCTGCAAACCCTGAAAGGAGCGGTTGCCCTGCTACAGGCCGGCGGCGCCCATCCGGAAGCGGAAATCGACAAGGTCACTACGCCGGGCGGAATCACTATCCGGGGACTGAACGAAATGGAGCAGGCCGGGTTTACCTCCGCCGTCATCCGGGGCTTGAAAGCCAGTTGCCAATGAAGATTCAATGATGCAATAATTTCGAGAACAGGAGGGGAGCGAATATGGGAATGACCTTTTCCCCGCCCCCTTCCCACAAGGCTACCGTTTATACTAACCTCCTATATTTGCCAGGCGGACAACCGTCCCCCGGCGACTGCTTTCGAGCGCAGCCTCGATGATCCGGATGACCGGCAATACGTTCCGCGCATCCGTCGGCAGAGCCATATCCAGTCGCAAATGCCGGTATATCGATTCATAAAATTCGCCGTAATGGCCTCGCCGGCTGGGATATTTACGCCGTCCCTCCTTCGCGGTATGCAGCCATCCCCATTCCGTTTCGTCCTCCACGCCCCAGCCGGGCGTATCCGGTTGGGCGCCGTTTTTGAGCAGCATTTCCTGTTTGTCCACGCCGTATTTCACATACGAACCTTCCGTGCCGTGGAGAACGAACCGCGGTTCGGGTTCACACATCAGATAGCCGGCTTTCAGCGTGATACGCACATCCGGGGCGCCGGACGAGCGCAGCAGGTGCAGAATGAAATAGTCGTCCACCCGCCCTCCCCCGCGAAGAATCGCAAGGTCGGCAAAGACGGCTTCGGGTATGCCGAAAAGCGCCACGCTCTGGTCAATCAGGTGCGACCCGAGGTTATACGTCAAGCCGCCTTCCCGCTCTTTCCATGTTCCGGGTTGGATATAGTTCCGGAATCGGGAAAACGTGGATTCAAACTCAACCACTTGCCCGACCAGTCCTTTTTCCAGGATTTCCTTCACGGTCAGATAGTCGGCATCCCAGCGGCGGTTTTGGTACACGCCTAACATACGGCCCTGCTTCCCGGCCAGGGCAATCAGGCGCTCGCCCTCCGCCACTGTATTGGTAAAAGGCTTTTCCACAATCACATGTTTCCCGGCCTCCAGGGCCATGCGGGCATATTCGTAATGCGTGGAATCGGGCGTGTTGACCACAATCAGTTCCAGGTCCTCCATCACCAGCAACTCGTCGTAACGGCGGACGATACGGGCTTGCGGATAACGTGCGCGAGCAAGATCCTTACTCCTTTCGGCGATGGACGTAAGTTCAAATTGCGGGTGCGTATGGATGAACGGCGCATGAAACACCTGACCCGAGAGACCATAAGAAGCGATACCTGTTTTTATTTTTTCCATTTGAATATATTGAAGAGACGTACAAACATACAAAAAAAACCCCGGGAAACCCTATATGAATGGAGAATTGGGAATGGAGAATGGAGAATGAAGGGGAACGAATTTGATTCTATACGGCACGCGGTATGTTCGGAATTGCCGACCTCTTGTTATGCGCGATTGAGATGCCTCCGCTGAACTGCCGTACGCAGTATATCGCAAAAAATCGTTATCTTTGTGCTGCTCATCAAAAAACAATCGAATATGTATCATTTGGGGAAATATAAAATCACCGACAAAATGAGCGACTTGATTTGTGAGAACTATTCAATGTTGCTTGTCATGAGTCGGTTTGGTATTGCGTTAGGCTTCGGGGAACAGACCATCGGCGAAGTGTGCCGCAAGAACGGCGTAGATGGGAAGACGTTCCTGACGGTGGTGAACATGCTGATCGGCGAGGTGCGGCAGGATGAAATCGACATGTCGCTGTCCGTAAAGTCACTGATCTCCTACCTGCGTAACGCGCATGTCTATTTTCTGGATTTCCGTTTGCCGGCCATCCGCGTCAAGCTGATGGAAGCCGTTGACTACGAACATAACGACGTCGGACAGGCCATTATCCGCTATTATGACGAATACGTATCCGAGGTGCGCAAGCACATGCTTTATGAAGAAGAAACGGTCTTCCCCTATGTCGATCTGCTGCTGAACGGGAAAAAGCATCACTACCACATTGATATTTTCAGGAAACAGCACAATCAGGTGGAGGCGCGGCTCTCCGAACTGAAAAATATCATTATCAAATATTTTCCGACGCGGAGCAGCAATGAGCTGAACAGCGTCCTGTTCGACATTTTTTCCTGTGCCGAGGACCTGGCATCGCACAACCGGGTGGAAGACGACCTGTTTGTGCCGGTGATCAGGACACTTGAACGAAAAAAAGCCGCCCGATGAATAGCATGAGATTAAAAATAGCGATCGCCGAGCCGTCGGTGATTGTCCGCAACGGCATCGTCGCCGTGCTGAAACGATTCCCTGCATTCAACGTCAACATCTTTGAGATAGCCGACCCTTCGCGCCTGAGGGTCGAGCTGTGCAAATGGAAACCCGATATCCTGATCGTAAATCCGCTGTTCCCGCACCCCTTGTCTGTACAAAACCTGAAGAACGAAACAGGATGCCGCCACTTGAAATGCATTGCCCTGCAACATACGTTGATGGAACCCTCCGTACTGAAGGCCTACGACAAAACGATTTCCCTCTACGACACAGCCGAACAAATCAGGGAGAAACTGCAAACGCTCTGCGAGCCGGACCGTGAACCGGCGGAGCAGAACCGACAGGAACTCAGTCTGCGCGAGAAGGAAATCATCGTATGCGTGGTCAAGGGCATGACCAATAAACAGGCCGCGGAACATCTCTACCTCTCCACGCATACGGTCATCACCCACCGCCGCAATATCGCCAACAAGTTGCAGATTCACAGCCCGGCCGGCCTGACAATCTATGCCATTGTCAACAAACTGGTCGAACTGAACGAGGTGGCCGGGGTGTGAACCCCCTCTCAAGGGAATGGAGAGTGGAGAATGAACAGGTGTTTCTCTTGCACATCCGGCAAACAGATACTCCAAAACCTCTTCCGGCAATGAGTATAGATGTTTGTTTTTACAAAGGCAAGCATTTGGGTTTTGGGAAAAAAGCCCCGCCCACCGGGAGCGGGGCCACGTCAAATCAAATCGGAAGTGTATTAATCAAACGAAACTGACCTGACTTAACTGTTTGCCAAATTCGCGAATCGCATCTTCAATCTTCTTTACCGTTTTTGGAGTCGGTTTTTTATGCCCGTTAATGTAGTGACTCAGGAGACCCTGATTCACTCCCGTCAAACGGGACAGGCCGGCGAGTGAAAGAATATGCGAATAGGAGGAAAGAAAAGAAGCAATATCATAGTGAAATTCAAATTGTGCTTCTTTAAATTCCTGACCGTCTTTTGCAAACGACGCTTTCATGTCGGCATAGCAAGCGAAAAAATCTGCAACCGCTTCATCTACCGTTCGTCCATCTCCTATTACGCCGTAATCAAGCGTATGGTCTTCCAAATCCACATAGACGCCGTAGGTACCGTCTTTTCCACGTTCAATAAATGCTTTCACCTTGTTCATATTTCAATATTTTAAAAGAGGGTCAAAGTTTGACTCCCGACAGTTTACAGATACTTTTTAATGTCCCCGGTTTGATTTCTTCGCTACGGTGGTAGCTCATCGGGAATTTTTTCCCGGTTACCGGGCTTATCCAAAGCGGATGGGAACCACCGTCTTCATGCCATCTACAACCGAATTTTCTCAACTTTTTTTCTGCTTCCGAATATTTCATCTCAAAGCCTGTTTGATTAATACACCACAAAGGTACGAATATTCATACCGGCATACAAATTCCCCCGCGGTTATATTCCCCGGATTAGGAATCACACCATGAATCCCATAACTTTGCGGTAGATTCAAGATATTCATTGACATGAGGAAGAAAAAATACATCTTGCTATTGCTGGTCGCCCACGGGGGCGGTTGGCTACAGGCGCAGCACAGTTTCACGGCCAGGGTAGAGGACGCCGGAAGCGGGGAAGTGTTGTATGGAGCGTCGGCCGTGGTAGAAGGGCTCGCGGCCGGCTCCATCTCGGACGAAAACGGAGTGCTCACCATTGAACGCATCCCCGATGGAAACCATACCATCCGCTTCTCCTTCCTGGGATACGAACCCCAGGTACACACCTGTACCTTTCCCCCGGCGACCGCCGACACCGCGATCATCCGGATGGAAGTCGCCGGCAAGGAGCTGGAGGAGGTCACGGTGACTACCACCCGGAGCACCCGTACCATTCAAAATCTCCCCACCCGGGTCGAGTTTATCGGAGCCGAGGAACTGGAAGAAAAGGCGAACATGAAACCGGGCGACATCCGCATGTTGCTCAACGAAAGCACCGGTATCCTGACCCAACAAACCTCGCCCACCTCGGCCAATGCCTCCCTCCGGATACAGGGGCTGGACGGACGCTACACCCTCTAAGCATAGTGGTGAGTGGTGAGTGGTGAGTGGTGAGTGATTAGTGGTGAGTGACAGGGAGAAAGGAGTATTCGCCGGTTATTGCGGGACCCCGCAATAGCTTAGTGCGGGGTCCCGCAATAGCTTAGTGCGGGGTCCCGCAATAGCTTAGTGCGGGGTCCCGCA
>JAISOP010000105.1 GCA_031275525.1 Tannerella sp. | reverse complement strand
TTTAATTTCCGGATTCGATCTTGATTATCAACGTTTTATATTTTGGAGGTTAGGGAAAAGGTTTGGAAAATTTCAGGCCGCATCCGTTTTTTTTCAGATTTGCTTGTCTATTCGGTTACATTCATCTATCTTTGTCCCCCGTGAAATAAAAACAAAACAAGGTATAAGTAAAAAATCAGGAATTATGAATTATGTAACGGTGAATATTGAGCAGTTGCTCGCCTGGTCGGCAGCTTTTTTCAGCTACCTGAAGACGAACATGAGTACGTGGGGTGTAAGCGCTACATGGGTAACCGAGGTGGAAACCAAAATGACAGACGTGCAACATGCATACGCCGTGTGGGCCAATCCGGCAACGCGAACCAAAGCGGCGCATACCGACTTGCTGGCCAAGCGGGTGATCTATGCGAAGGCCATCGAGCCGCTGGTGCAGAATTTGCGTTCGCTGCCCACGCTGGCGCTCCAGGACTACGACATCTTGCAGATCGCGCCCCCCAACAAAGGCCCGCATCCGAAATATCCGCCGATCACCACCTGGCCGCTATTGTCCCTCCAGGTACACGGACAGGGCACGGTCGATCTGGAGTATCACGACGTGGAGACCCCCCTGTCGCGAGCCAAACCCCGCGGGGCACAGAGCGCGTTCGTACGGATCGGTTTCCGGGCGGAACCGCCGACCTCGCCCGAAGAGCTGACGGACGTGCTGCTCTCCATCACGCGGACGCCCCACCACCTCACCCTGCCGCCCCAGTATGTGGGCCAGAAATGCTGGGCGGTCGGCGCATGGATCAGCACCGTCGGCGAACCGGGACCGTGGGGGCCGTTCGTGGAGGTAGTGCTCGCGTAGGTGGATATCACAAATCAGCCGGTGTGTTTTTTACCGCATAAGAAAAGGAAGGGTCACCTTCAGCCCGAAAAGGATTACATACCGCGGTATGTAATCCTTTTCGGGCTTTGTTATGCAAAAAACATTTCCCGTCAATGGGGTTTAGCTTACATAACCTCTCACCCGGCGGCCGGGTGAAGACGCCGTCCGACGCTACGGATCCCCAACCCCCGTTTCATTAAAATATAGAGCATTATGAACAGGCAAAACATCAAAAAAGTATTGGTATTAGGTTCCGGCGCACTCAAGATCGGTGAAGCCGGCGAGTTCGACTATTCCGGTTCGCAGGCCCTGAAGGCCATCCGGGAAGAAGGCATCGAAACGGTGCTGATTAACCCCAACATCGCTACGGTGCAGACCTCCGAGGGCGTGGCCGACAGGGTGTATTTCCTGCCCGTCACGCCGTTTTTTGTCGAGAAGGTCATCCGACGCGAACGGCCCGACGGCATCCTGCTGGCCTTCGGCGGACAGACGGCGCTGAACTGCGGCGTGACGCTCTACCGGGACGGCGTGCTGGAGAAATACGGCGTGCAGGTGCTCGGCACGCCGGTACAGGCTATCATCGACACGGAAGACCGCGAGCTTTTTGTCCGGAAGCTGGACGAAATTCAGGTGAAGACCATCCGGAGCGAAGCCGTGGCGACGCCCGATGACGCCTGCCGCGCGGCCGCACAACTCGGCTATCCCGTCATCATCCGCGCCGCCTACGCGCTGGGCGGACTGGGGTCGGGCTTCTGCAACAGCGAGGACGAACTGCGTGCGCTGGTCGAAAAGGCTTTTTCCTTCTCGCCCCAGGTGCTGGTCGAGAAAAGCCTCAAGGGATGGAAAGAGATAGAATACGAAGTGGTGCGCGACCGCTTCGACAACTGCATCACCGTCTGCAACATGGAAAACTTCGACCCGCTGGGCATCCACACGGGCGAAAGCATCGTGATCGCGCCCTCGCAGACGCTCTCCAACTCCGAATATCACAAGCTGCGCGAACTGGCCATCCGCATCATCCGGCACATCGGCATCGTGGGCGAGTGCAACGTTCAGTACGCCCTCGACCCCGCCAGCGAAGACTATCGCGTCATCGAGGTCAATGCCCGCCTGAGCCGTTCGTCGGCCCTGGCCTCGAAAGCCACCGGCTATCCCCTGGCCTTCGTCGCCGCCAAACTGGGGCTGGGATACGGCCTGTTTGAACTGAAAAATTCGGTGACCCGCACCACCCCGGCCTTCTTCGAACCGGCGCTGGACTACGTCGTCTGCAAGATTCCGCGCTGGGACCTGGGCAAATTCCAGGGCGTGGCACGCGAACTGGGCAGCAGCATGAAGTCCGTCGGCGAGGTGATGGCCATCGGGCGCACCTTTGAAGAGGCCATCCAGAAAGGCCTGCGGATGATCGGGCAGGGGATGCACGGCTTTGTGGAAAACAAGGAAATCGTGATCCCCGACATCGCCCGCGCCCTGAACGAACCGACCGACCGCCGGATTTTCATCATCAGCAAGGCCTTCCGGGCCGGATATTCCGTGGACCGGATCCACGACCTGACGAAGATCGACCGCTGGTTCCTCTACAAGCTGAAGAACATCATCCGCACGGCGGAAGCGCTCGAAGCCCTCCCGCCGCCCGACAGCCCGGCCGGACTGGCGGCTACGCTGAACCGCGACCTGCTGCGCAGGGCCAAGACCGAAGGCTTTTCCGACTTCCAGATCGCACGCGCCCTCTGGAAGGAAGGCATGGAGGAAAAACATACGGACTGGCTGCGCGACTGCCGCAAGAGCCTGGGGATCGTGCCGGCGGTCAGGCAGATCGACACGCTGGCCGCCGAATACCCGGCGCAGACCAACTACCTCTACCTCACCTACAGCGACCGCGAGAACGACGTGCATTACCTCGGCGACCGCCGCTCCATCGTCGTGCTCGGCTCGGGAGCCTACCGCATCGGTTCGTCCGTCGAGTTTGACTGGTGCGGCGTCCAGGCGCTCAACACCATCCGGCGCGAAGGCTACCGATCGGTCATGATCAACTACAACCCCGAAACCGTCTCGACCGACTACGACATGTGCGACCGCCTCTACTTCGACGAGCTGACCTTCGAGCGCGTCATGGACATCCTCGAACTGGAAAACCCGCACGGCGTCATCATCTCCACCGGCGGACAGATACCGAACAACCTGGCCGTCCGCCTGGACGAACACCGGATTCCCATCCTGGGCACCAGCGCCCGCAGCATCGACAACGCCGAAGACCGCCACAAGTTTTCCGCCATGCTCGACCGCATCGGCGTCGACCAGCCGCGATGGAAGGAACTCAGCAGCCTGGACGACGTCAACGCCTTCGTACGCGAAGTCGGCTTTCCCGTCCTTGTGCGTCCCAGCTACGTCCTGAGCGGCGCCGCGATGAACGTCTGCTCCAACGAGGAAGAACTCGTGCGCTTCCTCCGCCTGGCCGCCAACGTCAGCAAAAAGCACCCCGTCGTCGTCAGCCAGTTTATCGAGGAAGCCAAGGAGGTGGAAATCGACGCCGTGGCCCGCAGCGGCGAAATCGTCATGTACGCCATCAGCGAACACATCGAGTTTGCCGGCGTTCACAGCGGCGACGCCACCATCCAGTTTCCCGCACAGAACCTCTACGTCGAAACCGTCCGCCGCATCAAGCGCATCAGCCGCCAAATCGCCCGCGAACTGAACATCTCCGGCCCGTTCAACATCCAGTACCTGGCCAAGGGCAACGAGATCAAAGTGATTGAATGTAACCTGCGTGCCTCGCGGAGTTTCCCCTTCGTAAGCAAGGTATTGAAAATAAATTTCATCGACCTGGCCACCCGCATCATGCTCGGCCTGCCCGTCGAGAAGCCGGGCAAGAACGAGTTCGACCTCGACTGCGTCGGCATCAAGGCCTCGCAGTTCTCCTTCAACCGCCTCCAGAAAGCCGACCCCGTGCTGGGCGTCGACATGGCCTCCACCGGCGAAGTGGGCTGCATAGCCGACGACATCTCCGAAGCCGTCCTCAAGAGCATGCTCTCCGTCGGCTACCGGATTCCGGAGAAAAACATCCTCCTTTCCACCGGCTCGCCGCGCCAGAAAGTGTCCATGCTCGACGCCGTCCGCCTCCTGCAGGAAAAAGGATACTGCCTCTACGCCACCGGCGGCACACACCGCTTCCTCCGCGAAAACGGCGTCGAGAGCACTCAGGTCTACTGGCCCAGCGATCATCCCCGCCAGCCCCAGGCGCTCACGCTCCTTCACGAACACAAAATCGACATGGTCGTCAACATCCCGCGCAACCTGACGGCCGGCGAACTGGACAACGGCTACAAAATCCGCCGCGCCGCCATCGACCTGAACGTCCCCCTGCTCACCAACGCCCGCCTGGCCGGCGCCTTTATTACCGCCTTCTGCACCCTTGGCCCGGACGACATACAGATCAAAAGTTGGGACGAATATTGAGCTAACCTCTCCCCCGGCCCCTCCCCACAAGGGAGGGGAGGCGAATCGGCGGTCACAGCTGTTATCCGAATGTCATTCCAACTATCGGTTCCGACCGGAAATTCAAACTACCACAAAGGCGCCCAAAGGACACCCATCTATGTCGGGGCGTGCTCGTAGGGGGCGTATCGCATACGCCCTCATTGTCCAAGGATACACAAAGAATAGAATGAGGGCTACCGCAAGGGTAGCCCCTACGTCGGCGGCGCCGCCGTACCGTAGGAGGGTGTGTCGAAAACGCCGCCTCCATTTTATACAAGGGAACCCCTAAAAACCCCAACGCTACGCTGAAAAAAAAATTGGTCCGCGAATGTCCGCGAATGAACGCGAATAATTTTATTCGCGTTCATTCGCGGACAAACCTTTCTTTCTCTGCGGAGCGAAGCGTAGCATTTAGGGTTTTTAGAGGTTCCCATAAGTGTTTTTCCGGGGAAACCGGTTCTTTTCCCGGAAAGGGCGATCCTTTCCCGGGGAAACTCTTCGGCTGTCACCATTCATTGCTTGTTGATGTACAAAATGATGCCGCGCACCGTATTATACTTTGCGCGGTATAGTGGTTCTGCGGAGTTCGGTTCTGTGTAGTTCGGTTCCACCGAGGCCTAAAAGACCTAAATGCCCTAAATGCTTCGCTCTTGTCCCCGAATGCACAAAACCACGCCGCACAAAGTATAACGCGCCGCTTTTTCGTACATAAAACCCCGCCTTTCGTACAAAACTTCCCTGCGGTTCGTGCAGCATTGCGGGGAAACTCTATCTTTGCCGCTGTTTTTGTAGCAATCAATTTGTATAGATTTTAAAGACATGTTATTTACGGATAGAAATAGAAGAGACTTGTTCTCCCGGTA
>JAISOP010000258.1 GCA_031275525.1 Tannerella sp. | reverse complement strand
ATCTTCTGCTTCAGTTCCGTTTCGCTTTTGATTTTACCCGGCCAGTCGCGCAGGGTCCACTGCCCGAAACGGTCAACGTATTTCCCTTGCGGCGCTTCGTAGTTTGGAGGCAGTTCGCCGGTCAGGTAAACGGAGGCAATTTCAACAGTCGGCGCAAAGAGCGGCGACAGGCTGGGGAAGATTTGCAGGCCTATCCCGGCAATATCTTCCGTTTCGATGCGGTTGCCCGTCAGGACGCCTTTCAACTGGCGCGGGAAACGGGGCAGGAAAATCCGCTGCGCGGAAAGGTATTCCAGCGGGAAAATAACCTGCGTCTTCAGTTTGGGCAACACGGCCACGGAACAAACCAGCCGGGGCGTCTCCGATACCGGGTCGCCCCGGCGAAACAGGCAGATGTTCATCAACAAGGTATGTTCGCTCGGATGATAGACCTCGCAAACCATATACCGGGCCTTTTGCCAATCGACCGGTTCGTCCATCGCCAGGGAGAGGACGCTGCCGTTTTCGTCCGACTTCACTTGCAGGACCTCCCTGCCGAACGTCTCCGACCATTTCGTCTCATGGGTAATCCGCGAGGCCGCCGCCGAACGGTTGAGGTCAAAATCGTAGCGCACCTGCGCCTCTGCCGCCCACAACGTCATGCAGCAGAAAAGACAAAGGATGGGAGCACGGTACACGGTGCACGGTGTACGGTCAGGCCGGCGGAAACCGATCCGCCGAAGGATTGAGTTTTTGAATCTTTGAATCATTGAATGTTTGAATCATTGAATTAGTTTCTGAAAAGCTTATCGGCCGGGACCATCTGGTTGGGTATGCCCGGGCCTTCGTAATAGAGCGTGATTTCGCCGCCGCCGCCCATCTTGAAATACTCCAGCCGGATGGGGTGCAAGCCGGCTTTCAGTTCCACCTTCCCGGTACCGAGGCTTGCGCCCGAACCGCTCTTGTTCACCACCAAATCGCGACCGATATACAGTTTGCTGCCGTCTTCCGAATACAAGCGGAAGAGATACATCCCGTCCTCGTCGATCCGGAGGTTTCCGGCGAACCTCATGGCGTAATGGTTTCCGTAGCGGCCCCGCAAGGTTTGCAGGTCGGGGCTGTTATGAAGTGAAAACTCGTAGCAAACGCCCTCGCCCGCCGGACGCAGCGTCCGGAAGTCCGGCATTTCCTTCATCTCCGGCTGTTGATAGATTTTGAAATCCAGGCCGTGACCGGCTTGGGTGTCGGCCACGCGGTAATACGCCGTCACGTTTGGACTTTCTCCCTTTTCGGTGAACAGGCGGGCGTTGACCACCGTCGAGCGTTCGACGGTAAAGGGCGCGGTGTAAACCTCGGACTCGTTGCGTGTAGGTATGCTGCCGTCCGTCGTATAGCGGATGACGCCTTCCGAGCCAACCGGCCTTGCGATGTTCACCTCCGCAGGCCGATCGACAAAAAGCCGTCCGTGGGGCTTGTCTTCCACCGGGAAAACCGGTGGCGGAAGCAACTCGAAGCCGTTCCACCGGTTAGCCGGTTCGTCGAATCCGATAAAAGCAGCCTTCGTCGGCCGTCCCGTCCATTCGTAGGGGATGTCCAGCCCGAGGGCGAAAGCAACATTGGCCGCCATGTCAAACACATACATCTGCTGCTTGATCTCATAGTTTTTCCTGACGCCGGCGCCGCTGAAGACGACCGGTACGGTCACTTCCTCCCAAGCCGCATCGCCGTGGCCGTGGTATATGCCGCCATGGTCGGAGACAATCATGACCAGGGTGCGGTCGGCAATGCCGGCCTCGCGGATGGCCTCAACGATGGTGCGTACCCACGTGTCGGCCTCTTCCACGCCGCGGAGGTAGCCGGGCGACATGTGGCCGTCGCGGTGGCCATGGCCGTCCACTTCATCCAGATGGATAAACAGAAAGTCCGGTTTTTTCTCCCGGATATACTCGGCCGAGCGTTTGGCCGTTTCAACGGCGGACGGCTTGGTCTCGTGGACGTTCAGCAGTTCAGGCTCAAACATCAGCCCGATCGCCCACCATTCGTAAATAGCGCCTATCTCCGCCTCGGGACGCTGATCGCGCAGTATCCGGAAGATATTCGGAAAACGGGAATGCTCCGTTAGAACAACCGGCGCCAGTTCCAGGTTACGCATGTATGAACTCCCGTTCCAGTGCCAGATGGCCGGCCCCGAAATCTCCGGCCCGGCGCCGTAGAACATCGTGTTCCAGTTGGGTGTACTGGTACTCGGCGCCACCGTGCGCACCTTATAGCTGACCGCCCCGTTGCGGATCAGGCTATCCATGCAGGGCGTGTTCGCCGCTCTCAGTCCCTGCACGCTCAAGGCGTCAATACCGATGACCACCACATGCTCAATCCCCCGCGGATGTCTGTCCTCTTTGCCGCATCCCGCAACCAGCAGGTAGCATAGCCCAATAAAAATAGAATTACGTATTTTGCTCATTATCGTATTAATAATATTCATGGGGGACAAAGATAGTCTTTTCGGTTCATTCTTTTTTGGCGCTATGAATGTTGCGCATCCCTTTGTCATCCATTCAATTCAAAAGAATGAACCGGGACGCCGCCTTCCCTAATGCAGAAATGGAGGCTCGTCGACGAGTATGCACTATAGGGAACCTCTCAAAACTCCCAACGCTGCGCTCCGCAGCGTAGCGTTGGGGGGGGTTAGAGGTTCCCTGAACAATATCGACAGGAAGGATTACAAAAAACACCGTACAATGGGTTGTAGAGTTATTGGTTCCGGAGCCATTGAATCCGCTCACCGAACTGTTATTAACTATGGATATGTTGCGATTACGTGTTATTTCTATGAATACACAACGGTACAAAGTTGTTGATGTCCTAAAAAGCCGGTGTGGAATGCCGCTTGATGGGATGCAGCGATTTGAAATGCACCCGTTGGCCGGTATCCTCAAATAGTGTATCTTTGGAACGATTTTCCGGAGGGCTTAACGGAACTTTTATTTTGAAAAGAAAATAATCATCTAAATAATCATCTATAAAACAATGAGTACAAACAAGCAATTGAATTTGAATTTGACAATGCCGAAGCAGCGGATCATTCGCTTTGTATGCGGCATGTTTATTGTGGCAGACGTATTTTGTGCCTGTAAGGGGGATCTTTCGGACGAGGTGGAGGAACTGCAAAAACGTGTCGCCGCGCTTGAAATGCGGCAGGAGACGGCAAACGGCAATATCTCGGCCCTGCAAGCGGTTGTCAGCGTGTTGCAGGCCAGTGATTATGTGGTATCGGTGACGCCGCTCACCGACGGTTCGGGATACATGATGGCCTTCGCCCGCCATGAGCCGGTAGTCATACGTCACGGCGCCGCCGGGGAAGCTGCGCCGCAGATTAGCGTGGAGCAGACGGATGGCGTGTGGTATTGGACACTTGGCGGCGAACGGATTCCGAACGGAGCCGGCGATTACCTCTCCGTCTCGGGCATCCCGCCGCGGGTGCGCATCCACCCGGAATCCATGGAATGGGAAACCTCTATCGACGGGGGCCTCACCTGGGCTTCCACCGGCGCGAAGGCTGCCGTCGAGTCGATTTTCCTCGATATGGATATATCTCATCCCGATTACGTGGAGGTGACGCTGGCCGGCGAACCGCCGACCCTGATCCGGCTGCCGAGGCAAACGACCGGAGTGGGTTTCCTCTCGTTTGCCTTCAGGGCTTCGGACAATCCGGTGTCGCTTCTTCACGACGTCGCATGTGAAATAAGCGATTCCGTGATACATGCGCTGGTGCCCCATATGATGGCCGACAAGTTGCTGACGCCCGTATTCACATTTGAAGGCCGGAGCGTGCAGGTCGAAAATAAGGAACAGGAAAGCGGCGTCACGCGCGTGGATTTTACCTCGCCGGTCGTTTATACCGTACGTGATGCCTCGGGCAAAACAAAAAAGTACACCGTCAAGGTGTATGAATTTAACGGCCTGCCGATTGTGCATATTGATACCGAGAAGCAGCCGATCAATTCGACAGAGGACTATGTGAACGGAACCCTCACCGTCACCAACACGCTGAACGGGAATGACTGTACGAAGACCATGCGCATCCGGGGACGCGGCAATTCAACCTGGACCTACTTCCCTAAAAAGCCTTACCGGATTAAACTCGACGAGAAATCCGAAATGTTCGGTATGCCGTCGGATAAAGACTGGGTACTGTTGGCCAATTATTCCGACAAATCGCTGCTGCGGACGGCCGCCAGCTTCGAGCTGAGCCGGCTGGTGGGGTTGCCCTGGACGCCGCGTATGCAATACGTTGACGTCTTTCTCAACGGCAACTATGAAGGTTCGTATCTCTTCGGGGAACATGTGAAAGCCGCTTCGAACCGGGTCCAAGTGGACGACGGCGGAATCCTCGGCGAATTAGATCCCAACTTCTATGCCCAGGAGCCTTTCTATACCTTCTCGGCGGTACAGAAACAGGCCTATACCTTTAAGGAACCCGATCCTGCGACGGAGGAAAATACGGCGTATTTCATGGAGTTGATCAACAAGTTCGAGGCGGCGATTAAACGTCGCGATTTCAGTACCGAGACCGGCTACCGGAACTTTATTGACGTCGAATCCTTTGCCCAGTGGTATATCATCAGTCAGACGCTCACTTCGATCGACCCGAACTTTTACTTTTACGTCGAAAACAACACGAATGCCGTGCTCCGTCGTGCCCTCATCTGGGACCTGGACTGCACGTTCGGCTATGTTTACCCCCATTGGCAATCGGCCGCGCTGATCAGTCCGGAGTATAAAGTCGGCTATTCGTATTACGGCGAAATGCTCGAAGACCCCTATTTCCGGCAGGTGGTCAAAAAGTACTGGACAAAGATAAAAGCCGACCTCCCACAGCTCAACCGCTACATCAACGAGACGGCACAGTCGATCCGTCTCTCGGCGCTGGCCAATTACGAGCGCTGGGACGACACCTTTGCCGGAACCGTCATAAAAGAACCCATCCTTCAACAATGGGAAGACGAGGTGCAGGACATCAAACTCTTCCTTTCCCGGCGCACTGTGTGGATGGACACCGTAATAGCAAGCTATTAGGAGGGGGGCACGGTTGTCCTCAAGCGATAATTTCGTAAGGCAAAAGCGGAAAATGAGTGATAAACATACCGATGGACAAACCGGGCATCGCGGCCATTATTTATCAATGGTTGACAATCCCGATGAAGTAATATCACATCTTCCGGAACAGTGCAGCCATTGTGGAAAATCACCGGTCGAGTCCGCCATCAGGTAGCAGATATACCCCCATCCGGACCGATCGGGAAGGCCGGAAGCCGCCATTTTGTCGCTCAAAGCGCGGTCGTTGTCAGTAAAAGCCCCGGCATCCTCCCTTTTTGGCAGGAATTCCAAGCTCGGAGGCAGGTGTTTTAACCTTTTGGGTAGGAAGTCGGGGCTTTGAGGTAGAAAATCCCCGCTCGTGTTGTCCGGAAGGACTTCCGGAGCGGGGATTTTGGCCATTCGAGGCAGGAAGTCGAAGCTCGGAGGCAGGTGTTTTAACCTTTTGGGTAGGAAGTCGGGGCTTTGAGGTAGAAAATCCCCGCTCGCGTTGTCCGGAAAGACTTCGGGAGCGGGGATTTTGGCCATTCGAGGTACTGCGTCGCCGCGGTAAGCCGTCTATTCCTCCTTTTTATGCTTCGTCCTGGGGAAACGGGCTTTCAGGTCGGCGTACACTTCCTTGGCGCCGGGGATGTCCTGCGCGGCGGCGGCCTTGACAGCGTTGTAGAACACCAGCGCAGCCTGGTAAGCTTCGCTGCCGGCCACCATGATGGTGTCGTCGATGTTGTCCGACAACTGCCTGGCGGAGATGTGCACCGTACGCAACCCGGTAGCGTCGGTCATATCCGTGTCAAACCCCGAGATATTGAAATACGACGGGCAAAACTGTGGATACTGGTGCGCATAGTCCTGCGCCTTCTTGATGAAGCTCAGCGTTTTGTCGCCCATCTTAGGCATATCGCGCCGTTCCGTCGGCGTCAGCGGCAGCAGGTAGGGGGCAAGCAGCGTGGGGGGGTGTAGAGGTTC
>JAISOP010000243.1 GCA_031275525.1 Tannerella sp. | reverse complement strand
AAACCTCTCCCCCGACCCCTCTCCACAAGAGAGGGGAGAGTTGTATCGGTTTACGACGCTTGTTACTCAATTCTCCATTCTTCGTTCTTCGTTTTATTGCGTGCGCTTGGAAAGCCCGGATTTTTCGCGTAATTTTGCCGTCTAAAAATCGGAAAGGGGCTTATTCCCTCAATCAAAATACAACAGATGAAAGTATTGAAATTCGGCGGAACATCCGTAGGTTCCGCGGATAGTATCTTAAATGTAAAACAAATCGTAGAAACGGCGGGCGAGCCGGTGGTGGTGGTCGTTTCCGCAATGGGAGGAATCACAGACCGGCTGATACATGCCTCACAAATCGCTTCCGCCGGACAGGCAGCTTATCAGGATGAACTTTCGGGAATTATTCGGCGTCACCGGGAGGTGATTGCCGGCGTTGTCCCCGCGGCCAAGCGTCCCGAAGCGGAAAGGCAGGTCGGGATCATTGTGGAGGAACTGGAGAACATCTTCCGGGGACTGTACCTCATCAAAGACCTGTCGGACAAAACGTCCGACGCCATCGTGAGCTACGGCGAACGGCTCTCTTCCTGCATCCTCTCGCACGTCATCCGGGGCGCCGTGCCCTACGACTCGCGCCGGTTTATTAAAACCGTCCGGCAGTTTAACAAGCATATCGTTGATTTCGAAGAAACGAACCGGCTGATCCGGGAAACCTTCCGGCAACTGCCCGACGTGGCGCTGGCGCCCGGCTTCATCTCCTCGAGCCGCGAGAATGCCGAAGTGACCAACCTGGGACGCGGCGGCTCCGACTACACGGCCTCCATCCTGGCCACGGCGCTCGATGCCTCCGTGCTGGAGATTTGGACGGATGTGGACGGCTTCATGACTGCCGACCCGAAGGTCATCGGCTCGGCATACGTCATCGACCGACTCTCCTTTACCGAGGCCATGGAACTGTGCAACTTCGGCGCCAAGGTGATTTATCCGCCCACGATCTATCCCGTTTATCACAAAAATATCCCCATCCGCATCCGCAACACCTTCAATCCCGACGCGCCCGGAACCTATATCTCCCGCGAACAGGGCCGGAAGCCGGACAAAGGCCGGGCGATCATCAAGGGAATATCCTCGATCGACGACACGTGCCTGGTGACGGTACAGGGCCTGGGCATGGTGGGCGTGATCGGCGTCAACTACCGCATCTTCAAGACGCTGGCCAAAAACGGCATCAGCGTCTTCATGGTCTCGCAGGCCAGTTCGGAGAACAATACCACCTTTGCCGTCTGCCATGCCGACGCAGACCTGGCCGTGAAGGCGCTGAACGGGGAATTTGCGCTGGAGCGTTCGCTGGGCGAAATCAACGACGTGGAGGCCGAACGCGACCTGGCGACCGTCGCCATCGTGGGCGAAAACATGAAACGCACGCCCGGCATCGCCGGCAAGCTCTTCGGCACCCTCGGACGCGCCGGCATCAGCGTGATTGCCTGTGCGCAGGGCGCCTCGGAAACCAACATCTCTTTCGTCATCAAACGCGCCAGCCTGCGGAAAGCCCTGAACTCCATCCACGATTCCTTTTTCCTGTCGGAATATAAAGTCCTGAACCTCTTCATTGCCGGCGTGGGAACGGTCGGCGGCAAGCTGCTGGAGCAGATACGCATCCAGCAGGCCATGCTGATGGAACAGAACAGCCTGAAACTGCGGGTCGTCTGCGTGGCCAATTCAAAGAAGCGGCTGCTGTGTCGCGAGGGGCTGAACCTGGAGACCTGCATCGGGGAATTGAAAGCCGTCGGCGAGCCGGGGTCGTCGCAGGACTTGTGCGAAAGCATCCTAAGGATGAACATCTTCAACTCCGTCTTCGTGGACTGCACGGCCAGCGAGGAAATCGCCGATATTTACGAGGAACTGCTGAAGAACAATATCTCGGTAGTGGCCGCCAACAAGGTGGCCGCCTCTTCCGCCTACAGCCACTATTTAAAGCTGAAGGAAATCGCCCGCCGGCGCGACATCAAGTACCTGTTTGAGACCAACGTCGGCGCCGGCCTGCCGATCATCAACACGATGAACGCCCTGATCAACAGCGGCGACCGCATCCTGCGCCTGGAGGCCGTCCTGTCGGGCAGCCTGAACTTTATCTTCAACACCCTGAGCGCCGACATCCCCCTCAGCCTCGCCATCCGGATGGCCGGGGAAGCGCGTTACGCCGAACCCGACCCGCGCATCGACCTGAGCGGCAGGGACGTCATCCGAAAGCTGGTCATCCTGGCACGCGAAGCCGGCTACAGGGTGGAGCAAGAAGACGTCCGATTCAAACTCTTTATCCCCGAAAAATACTTTGAAGGGACGCCGGACGATTTCCGGGCGCACATCCATGAACTCGATGCCGGATTTGAAGAGATGCGCCGGCGCGTGGAAGCGGAAGAGAAACGCATCCGGCTGGTAGCCCGGATGGACCGGGGCGTGTGCGAGGTCGGGCTGCAGGAAGTGGACCGGCATCACCCCTTCTACGAACTGGAGGGAAGCAACAACATCATCATGATTTCCACCGAACGATACAACGACTACCCGATGATTATTAAAGGCTACGGCGCAGGCGACGACGTGACGGCCGCCGGCGTCTTTGCCGACATCATCTCCATTGCCAATATCCGCTAATATCTCCCAAGGATGAAAAAGATACTGATCCTGGGCGACGGCATGGCCGACGAACCCATCGAGATGCTGGGAGGAAAGACCCCCCTGCAATATGCCCGTACCCCCTACATGGACGAACTGGCGCGGCGGGGCGTCACGGGACGCCTGCAGACCGTCCCCGACGGTTTCCATCCCGGCAGCGAAACGGCCAACCTGGCCGTGCTGGGCTACAGCCTGCCGGATGTCTACGAAGGACGCGGCGTACTGGAAGCTGCCAGCATGAACGTCGAACTGCATCCGGGAGAGCTGGCGATGCGCTGCAACCTGGTCTGCCTGGAAGGCGACCGGCTCAAGAACCATTCGGCCGGACACATTACCACCCCGGAAGCCCGCGAACTGATCGCCTTCCTGAACGAAACGGCGGGCGATGCACGCATCCGCTTTCACGCGGGCGTCTCCTACCGCCACCTGCTGGTGATGCGGGGAGGAGACAAGCGGCTGGACTGCACGCCGCCGCACGACATCCCGATGCAGCCCTTCCGTCCGGCCCTGATCCGTCCGGCTGCCGCCGAAGCCGAGGAAACGGCCGCCCTGCTGAACCGCCTCATCCTCCGGTCGCAGGAACTGCTGCCGGATCACCCGGTCAACCGTCGCCGGGCCGCCGCCGGGAAAGACCCCGCCAACAGCCTCTGGTTCTGGTCGCCCGGCTACCGCCCCACCATGCAGACGCTCAAGGAACGGTACGGCATCCCGGCGAGCGCGGTCATCTCGGCCGTTGACCTGATACAGGGCATTGGCGTCTATGCCGGCATGGACGTGGTGAAGGTCGAAGGCGCAACCGGCCTCTACGATACCAACTACGAAGGCAAGGCCAGGGCCGCCCTGGAAGCGCTGCGGACGCACGATTTCGTGTACGTGCACGTGGAAGCCAGCGACGAAGCCGGTCACGAAGGCGACGTGCGGCTGAAGGTCCGCACCGTGGAAGACCTCGACCGGCGTCTGGTCGGCCCCATCTGCGAGGCCGTCCGGCAGTGGGACGAGCCGGTGGCGATCGCCGTCCTGCCCGACCATCCCACGCCCTGCGCCCTGCGGACGCACACGAACGTCCCCGTCCCGTTCCTGATCTGCCGGCCCGGGGAGACGCCGGACGAGGTAGATCGCTACGACGAATTTTCCGTCCTGGGGGGTAAATACGGCCTCCTGGCGGGCGACCGGTTTATGCGGGAATTTACCGCGAATCACTTCATTTGAACCGATATGAAATATTATAGTACCCACCGGCAGTCGCCCCCCGCGACGCTGGAAGAAGCCGTGATCGGGGGATTGGCTCCCGACGGGGGCCTTTACATGCCCGAACGGATTCCGACGCTGGACGACGCCGTGATACGGTCGCTGAAAGATCGGTCGTTTCACGAAATCGCCACCCTGGTGGCGCAGGCCTTTTTCGGGGAAGACCTGGAGGCCGACGCCCTGGCGGAGATCGTACGGGAGGCGCTGTCGTTCGACACGCCCGTTGTGCCCGTCAGCGACGGCATCTACAGCCTCGAACTCTTTCACGGCCCCACGCTCGCCTTCAAAGACGTCGGCGCCCGCTTCATGGCCCGGATGCTGGGTTATTTTATCCGCCGGAAAGGGATCGAGCGCCAGGTAAACGTGCTGGTCGCCACCTCCGGCGACACGGGCAGCGCCGTGGCCAACGGCTTCCTGGGCATACCCCATATCCGCGTCTTCGTACTCTATCCCGGCGGAAAAGTCAGCCCGATCCAGGAGCGCCAGTTCACAACGCTGGGGCAGAACATCACCGCGCTCGAAATCGACGGCGCCTTCGACGACTGCCAGGCGCTGGTGAAAGCCGCCTTTGCCGACCGGGAGTTGAACCGCCGTCTGCTGCTCACCTCGGCCAATTCCATCAATGTGGCCCGTTTCCTGCCGCAGGCCTTTTACTACTTCCACGCCTGGGCGCAGCTGGACAGGGCGGGCCGGGCCGGACGGCTGACGGTCTGCGTGCCCAGCGGCAACCTCGGCAACCTCACCGCCGGACTGTTTGCCCGTCGCATGGGACTGCCCGTCCGGCATTTCATTGCGGCCCTCAACCGCAACGACGTCTTCCGGGAATACCTGCAAACGGGCCTCTACCGGCCGCGTCCTTCGGTGACGACCCTGGCCAACGCAATGGACGTCGGTCATCCGAGCAACTTCGCCCGCATACTCGACCTGTACGGACAGGACCATGCCGCCGTCGTACAGGATATTTCGGGATATGGTTACACGGACGAACAGATTGCCGCCACCGTGCGCGAAGTCCGTCACACGCACCGTTACCTGCTCGACCCGCACGGCGCCTGCGGCTACCGGGCGTTGATCGACCGTCGCCTGCAACCGGGCGAAACGGGCCTGTTCCTGGAAACGGCTCACCCGGCCAAATTCAAGGAGACGGTTGACCGTATCACGGGTCTTCCGGTCGAGATCCCGCCCCGCCTGCAGGCTTTCATGCAGGGGAAAAAACAGAGTACCCCGCTGGGAAAAGACTTCAACGGGTTCAAAAACTTCCTCCTAACACAACATTTAGTGAATTGAGGTTAGTGGTTAGTGGTTAGTGGTTAGTGGTTAGTGAGGAATTGAGAATGGAGAATGGAGAATGAATGCTAACCTCTCCCCCAACCCC
>JAISOP010000237.1 GCA_031275525.1 Tannerella sp. | reverse complement strand
TAACCTCTCCCCCGACCCCTCTCCACTGGGAGAGGGGGGGAGTTGTATCGGTTTACGACGCTTGTTACCCTATTCATTCTCAATTCTCAATTCTCAATTCCATTTCGAATATTTCGTGGCGGTCGAACGTCAGCCAGTAGCGGATGGCCAGCGTGCGGATATGCGTCCAGTAAGCCTCGGTAAGGTCGCCGTGCAGCCGGATACCTTCCTCCACATCCCGGCGGATTTGCTGCGCGTAAGCCGGTTTCAGCCTTAGCCGCAGCGTCCTGTCCTTGAACGTAAAGGCTGCTTCCGGGCGGATGTCCGGTTCCGGCGAGACGCGGATCAGGCCGTGGCCGAGGGTGGCGCCGGTGCTGACCTGCAGGCCGTCGTTCAGGCAGCTGACGGGCGGACGGAGACCGGCATAACTCGTCACCTCGATGTCGTCCACGCCGATGTTGAAGTATTCGCGGGCACGGATACCCATCTTCACGCCCATGACGGCGTAGATACCCAGGTGGCCGTGCAGTTCGTTGGTGAGCACGCCGGCACGCCATTCGCTCCGTCCGTGCCGCGCAAGGAGGTCGCGCACCGCCGGCGCCACGTCTTCGGCATAGAGGGCGGGGTCTTCGGGAAAGCCGTAGAAGACGCGGCTCTCGCTGTCGGGCTTGCCGGTCAGTATCCGGACAACGGTTTCCCCGGCCCGGGCAACGGCCCGGGCGTCGGCGGGACGGTGGGCGGTGACGGCGGGCGCCACGGCTACGCTGTCGAACAGTTCGGGGGCAAAGAGGTAAACCGCCGTCCAGTCGTCCCACGCCTGCAAGTGTCCGGAGGCAATCACCGGACGGAGTGCGTCGGCGCTGTGTGTCCGGACAATATGCCGGGCATATTCCTGCTCGACGCCTGCAATCATCTCTAAATACTGCGCGTCTATCGGAAGGGGATGCTGCCCGTCGGCGGAGACGATGCGGACGGGAATGCCGGAAGCCAGTATGCGGTCGGCCGAGAGGGGGTCGGCGTCGTAGTTGGCGCCCTGCAACGGCTGCGCCGAACGGCTGTACCAGATGACCTGTTCGATGCGTTCCTTCAGTTCGGGACGTGCGGCCAGCGCATCCCGGAGGTTCGTAAGCGTGCCGAGGCAGAGGAAGGTCACCCGTTCGGTTTCATTTTCAATCGTGCGGACCAGCAAATCGGCCGCCGGCTGGGGAGAGACCGTGAGGTGCGCCGTGTCGCCCCAGCAGGTGTTTTCCGAATGTAGCCGCCAGGCCGGCGGAGGGATGTGCAGCGGACGTCCCGCGGCCACCGGAATGCCCTCGTGGTGGAAGTGACGCAGCAGGGCCGTCACCTTCCGCGCTGCCGCGGCGGGCGTCAGGGCGCCCTCCGAGGTGGTAACGGAGAGGACTTCCACCTCGCGGTTGCCCAGCAACAGGCAGATGGCACGCAGGTCGTCGGCCGCGCCGTCGGTATCAATCAACACATGGAACCGGGCCTTTCCCGAATGAGCCGCCGCCGGCAGGCAGGCCGCCAGCCAGTATATCCCCAGAAACAGTAATCGACGCATAGTAAGACGATCCGTACGGTGCATAACGGAAGGATTATTTCAATGAGACGCTGATGCCTCCGAACGCCGTGATGCCGGGCATGGGATAGTCGAAGCGGGTCTGGTAGGCGCGGTCGGTGAGGTTCTCGCCCTTGACAAACACCTCCAGCCAGGTCTGCGGACGGTAGGAAAGCCGGGCGTCCAGCAGGCCGTAGGAGACTTTGCCGTCCAGGTCGTCGGGATTGTTGTGGAGGTCCTTCACGTAATGGTAGCCGGCGCTGACGCTCCATTTCTTCAGACGGTAGGAAGCCGAGAGGTAGAACTGCTGCTCCGGGGAATATTCGATGAGATGATCCATGTGGAGAAAGGAATAATTGCCGTGGAGTCGCAGGTTTTTCAGCACGTTCCAGTGCAGCGAAAATTCAATGCCGCTGTTTTTGAAAGCGCCCGAATTGTATTTGGTAGGCGGATAGCCGTTCGACCAGTCGGCCACGATGAGGTTGGAACCCTTGGAGGTAAACCACGTCAGTTCGGCCGACAGCCGCCCGTCCGGAAGCGACTGCCCGGCGGAAACCTCAAAGTTGTTCATCCTTTCCGGCTTCAGGTTCGGATTATGGCCGGCCCAGCCTGCCAGGTAGTACAGGTCCTGGATATTGGGACTGCGGAAGCCCTTCGACACCGAGGTTTTCAGTACCGTATGGCGGAACGGACGCCAGGCCAGGCCTGCCTGCGGGATCCATTCGCTACCGAACTGTTCGCTATTCTCCAGCCGTATCCCGGCATTCAGGGTCAGCTGCTCGAACAGCGTTTGCTGCATCACGAGGTAACCGGCTATCTCGTAGAGCGACGTATCCGCCCAGATGACGTCCGGCGTCGTATGATCCTTGTAAGCATCCCAGGCGCGTCCGCCGAAATTCTTGTAGTCGAGGCCGGCCGTCAGCAGGTTTCCCTCGAAGAAACGAAACGCCTGGTACCACGTGACGCCGTAATTATGGTCATTGGAGCGGAAATGGAAAGGACTCGGCGCTTCGCCGTTCGAGTAGCCGTCGTCAATCTTATGGTCGCCGAAATTATAGAAGACCTTGAAGGCGCCGCCTGTTTTTTCATAGCTGTTTTCCAGCGTCACGGAGGCCACGCCCCGGAGGATGTCGGCCACATTGCCGAACAGCGGGTCGGAGGCCGGCCCCGGGCTTTGCGTCTCGAAGGAGGCCAGGCTCACGTCGCCCCACGCCTGGAAACGGTCGGACAGCTGCCAGCCCAGCTTCGCATACCCGTTGGTAATATGGAAGCGGGCGTTTTTACGGTCGCCGTCGAACTGATTCCTGCGGTGGCCGTCCGTACGGTCGTGGTTGATAGAGACCATCCCGCCGAACCGGCCCTCCTTCCATCCTGCGCCGGCCTGATACTTCTGCGTATTGTACGAGCCGTACATGACCCGTCCGTCAACGCTCCATCCTTCGGTCTCCTGTTTACGGGTGATGATATTGATCACGCCGCCCATCGCATTGGAGCCATAGAGAATGGAAGCCGGCCCCCGGATCACTTCCACCCTTTCCACATCCGACGCCACATACGCATCCGCGATATGATGTCCCATGATGCCCATATACTGCGGATGCCCGTCGATAAGCACCAGCAACTCGTTGCCCACGCCCACGCCCCGTAGCGTCATACTGCCTGATCCGCTGCTGCCGACGCCGAAACCGGCCACTCCGCGTTGCGTCACGAACATCCCGGGTACGCGTCCGCTCAACACCGGCAGCAGCGCCGACTCGCTACTTTCTTCAATCTCCTCGCGCCCAACCACCGACAGGGTCATCGGGACATTGTTGCGGGCGGTACGAACACGCGTAGCCGTTACTACCACTTCATCTATGCTCCGGCGGATAACGGTATCCTCCTGAGCCGAAAGGTTTGCTGCGAGAGCAAACAAAAACCCGAAAAATAAAATACGTTTTCTCATCATCTGGTGTCATTTATTGTTTATAAAATCAGGATTCAACATGTATGGAAAAAACCTCGCCGAGCCTTCCTCTCATGCCGTCTTTCCGGTTTCCGGCACGAAAGCGGAACATCCAATCGTGTCACTTTTTACCGGGGTCGTGGCACAAATGTAGCATGAATTCCGATAGCAGCCAAACGGATTAATGACATTTAACGAGCCAGACGGCCTTGTCGTTCGCAGGGAGGGTCGGCGAACGCTGATTTTTCAGTGGCCGCTACATTGAGAGGTGTCTCCAAAGCCTCCTGGCGTGAGGTTACGGACTTGCCCCGCCACAGCGTTGTTCCGGAAGCCCGCCCGCATGGGCTAGGGGCGGCCTCGCGCGGTGAATCGTTAAGCAGCGAGGAAGGCGTAAAAACCGATGCTGTTTGAGCGGAGCGAGTTCATAGATGGGAACCTCTAAAAACCCTCAGCGCTATGCTACGCTCCGCAGAAAAAAAAAGAAAAGGTCCGCGAATGAACGCGAATATCCGCGAATAAATTATTCGCGAATCATTTTATTCGCGTTCATTCGCGGACAATTTTTTCTTTCTCTGCGGAGCGTAGCGTAGCATTGGGGGTTTTAGAGGTTTCCTAAATAAGGTTCAAGAAAATGTAGGGTACCGCTAAAAAAGTTCCGGAGACTTCACCTGAAATCTCCGGAACAAAAAAAGGAAATTGATTTTTACCCTTTCAGGATTTGCAACGCTTCCTCCCGATAGCAGTCCATCAGATAAGGAATACCCGTCACCTTGGCGCACTCTTCGGTGAGGGACATCAGTTCGTTGCGGGTGATCACCGAAATGTTGAAACGCCTTGCACCGGCCATCAGTTGCTGCAGGCCGACCTTGATCTTGTCGGCATAACTGTAGATGCCGATAGCGCCCAGCGGGATATGCTTAATCTCGTTGGCGCCGACGATATCCTTCACTTTTTCGTAGTTGACGAATATCTCTTCCGGCGTAGAGCCATATTCGGAGACGTTTTTGGGCAGGTTTCCTTCCTTGAGCCACTGGGCGATGTTCTTGCCCACCATGCCGGGGATCATCAGTGCGCGTCCCATGCAAACGGCCTTTACGTAGGGCGCGCCCAGCGCGAGGGCTTTGAAGACGCCGTCCTCGGAACTGAAACCGCCGGCAAAAGCCAGGTCGGGTACACGTGCGCCCGTCGAAGCCAGGATATGGGCGTATTCGTAGGCTGCGCTGTGCAGGTAAATCGAGGGTACGCCCCACTCTTCCATCATCCGCCAGGGACTCATCCCCGTTCCGCCCGAAGCGCCGTCGATAGTGAGGAGGTCGATCCCGGCCGTCGAGCAATACTTGATGGCCATCGCAAGTTCTTTCAGGCTGTAGGCGCCGGTTTTGAGGGTGATACGCTTGTAACCCAATGCACGCAACCGCTCTACTTCCTTCATGAAACCCTCTTCGGTGACGAATCCCAGCCGGCTGTGACGCTCAAATTCCTTGATGGCGCCGGATTTGTATGCCGCCTGGACAATGGGATCCGACGGATCGGGCGTCACGATGTAGCCGCGTTTCTGCAGTTCCAGGGCACGCTCCAGTTGGCCGACCTTGATCTCGCCACCGATACATTTGGCGCCTTGTCCCCATTTCAACTCGATGGTTTCGATGTGGTGCTTGTTGATGATGTATTCGGCCACGCCGAGGTTCGTATCCTCCACATTCATCTGGATCAGGATTTCGCCGTATCCGTTGTGATAGCGGTTGTAAGCTTCGATGCGCCGGTCCATATCCGGAGCGTTCTTCACTTTCTTCGCCTCACTGAGTTCCAGCGCCGGGTCGATGCCGCAGACGTTCTCCCCGCACACGATGGTTACACCTGAAATCGCTGCGCCCACCGCAAAATGTTCCCAGTTCTTCCGGGCAATTTCGGTCGAACCGAGTGCGCCGGTGAAAATCGGAATCGCCATTTTCACCTTTTTGTCCCAACCGTATTCGGTTTCGGTATTCACCACAGGGAAACGGGCCGTGTCAGGTCCGGCTTCTATGCCTGCGGGTAATCCTTCTGCTCCCTGGGCATAGCCCTGGATGTTGAGATGGGAGTAGTCAACGGGATAATCCTTGTCGCCTCCGGCAGTTACATCGCCAAAAGGTCCCGGATAAATTAATTCCCGGCCCCGGTAGGTGGCCTTAAACACTTCACAATTTCCCCTACATCCGTCGAGACATCTGGAACACAATCCGCTACAGGGGACAATACTTTTTGATCGATTCGTCGATCGGGTGGCATCATTGCCATTTGGTCTTTGTAAATTCATTGCAATACTTGTTTTTAATGTTATGAATAGTTTAAAATAAAGAATAGGCTTATTCGAAAAACGGAACAAATATCCGTAATGATATTGAGTTGTGCAAGAGAAAACGCGAATAAAATGGATTTTTTTTACCCTGCGGCTGTTTTTTCTGCTTTTTTTATAGGATAAAGTCATTTTAGATGCCAAAAAGGCGTTTTTCGGATTCATTCTTTTGATTGGAACGGATGACAAAGGGAGTGCAAAATTCATAGCGCCTTAAAAAAAGAATGAACCGTTTTCCGGAGTTGTATTTTAAGAGAGGATGCCGGGGTTGAACAGCGTTTATATCAGGGAAAACCGTCGCTTACATGAAAAAAAACTGTAATTTCGCCGGCGGTTCACAGGGTGGAGCGGTTGATGAACGGTCTCTCATTTCAGTATGATGACGGATCAATGCGTTTCTCCGGTGTGACAGTTTTTTTACATTAAACGATTTTTGAGCGCATGAAAAGAAAAGCGTTATTCATAGACCGCGACGGTACGCTGATTGTGGAACCTCCGGTGAGGTTTCAGGTGGACACCCTCGAGCAGCTTCAGTTCCTGCCGGGAGTGATCCGGAATTTATACTTTATCGGCCGGCATCTTGACTTCGAGTTAGTCATGGCCAGCAACCAGGACGGACTGGGGACGCCGGCCTATCCGCAGAATTGTTTTGACACGGTACAGGGAAAAATATTGCAGGTATTTGCGGACGAGGGGATTGTATTTGATGATCTTCTGATCGACCCTTCTCTTGCGGAGGAACATTCGCCCAACCGCAAACCGGGAACCGGTATGTTTGCGCACTACCTGACCGGAGAATATGACCTGGAGAATTCGTACGTGATCGGCGACCGGTTGACGGATGTGGAACTGGCGCGGAACTTAGGTTGCAAGGCCATCCTGATGGCTCCGCGGGGAGCGGAGGCGCCGCCCGCTTGCGGAACGTTTGTTGCCGACAGTTGGGACCGGATTGCCGAATATCTTTTTGCCTGCGAACGGACGGCTACCGTACGGCGTACGACTCGCGAAACGGATGTGTCCGTTTCCCTGAACCTGGACGGCGCCGGACAAACGGAAATCTCTACCGGGCTGGGGTTCTTTGACCACATGCTCGACCAGCTCGGTAAACACTCGGGCATGGATTTGACCGTCCGGGTGAAAGGCGACTTGCACGTGGACGAACATCATACGATCGAAGATACGGCGATCGCCCTGGGCGAGGCGCTGGCCCGGGCGTTGGGCGACAAGCGGGGTACGGAACGGTATGGTTTCTGCCTGCCGATGGACGACTGCCTGTGTCGCGTGGCGCTGGATTTCGGCGGACGTGCGTGGCTGGTGTACGAGGTGACCTTCAGGCGTGAAAGAATCGGGGATGTGCCGACCGAAATGTTCCTGCATTTCTTCAAGTCGCTGAGCGACGCCGCCCGGATGAACCTGCATATCCGGGCCGAAGGCGATAACGAGCATCACAAGGCGGAAGGTATCTTCAAAGCCCTGGCCAAAGCGATCCGGATGGCCATCCGGCGCGACATCTACCGCTACGAGTTGCCGAGTACGAAAGGGATGTTGTAAACCGGTTCTCCCTGCCGGCATTCCCGCAATAAAACCGGGATTTTTGTGCCGCAGGAAGTTTTTCCTACCTTTGTTATTCATTTCAAAGATACAAACTACATGAAAAGGCGTTATTTTCTTCTAACAGCAGGGATGGCTGCGGCTTCCGTCCCGTTTCACGGTCTCCTGTCCGCTACGGTAGCGGAAGAGGAGAAAAAGTTGCCGCAGATTGGTATCATACTGGGCGCCATAGGCGGCCAGTGGCTACGGGAACATCCCCGGGAGGTACTCCGACATGTGGCTGAGTCCGGGTATAAGGAAGTGGAGTTTGGCGGTGATTTCGGGCTGGGCATGGATGCCGGCGAACTCACCGGCTACCTGAATTCGCTGGGATTGAAAGCGGTGATTGGCCCCACGTCGATGGCCGCTCTGCAAAACCGGGAGCAACTCAAGTCCGACATTCGCGCCTGTCAGGAACGCGGACAGAAATACATTGCCTGCTACTGGCCGTGGACGGACGAGGGGAAAAACAAACAGCTGGACGACTGGAAGCGTGTGGCCGACAGCCTGAACCGGGGTGGCGACATCTGCCACCGGGAAGATATACAGTTGATTTATCACAACCACGACATCGAGTTTAATCATACTGAAGACCGGATTCCGTTTGATACGTTGATGGAACATCTCGATCCGTCGTTAGTGGGTATCGAACTGGATCTCTACTGGATCACGAAAGGCGGCCAGTCGGCAGTAGATTATATCCGGAAATATCCCGGCCGGTATCCTGTTTTCCACCTAAAGGACATGAAACCGGGAGACCGCGATTTTGCCTGTGTCGGAAGCGGCTGCATCGACTTTCCGGAGATATTTAAACTCAACGACGTTGCCGGCGTGAAGCACTTTATCGTGGAACACGACCGTCCCGAAAACCCGAAGGATTGTATCACCTCGTCTGCCGCCTATTTGCTGAATGTGCGTTTCTGAGTGGATAAAAACAACAGTATGGTACAATCCGTTATAAACAGATACATCTTCGGGCTGCTGGTTTTCACGCTCGTTTTCGCTATTTTGCTGTACAACCTGATCGGATTTGACTTTACAGACGAGATTTGCGCACTCGGCCTTTTTGCTTTGTTTTTTTATACGGTACTCAAATCGTCCGACTGGGCCTTCAACAAAGCCTTCCTGATCACCCTTACGGTCTTTGCGTTCTACACGTGCTATTCCTTCCGGATAGGCAGCAATGTGCCCAGGGCCATTGTCAACGACCTGGTCATACAGATGAAACCCTACCTGGCTTTCTTTTGCGTGTATCACCTGAAGCCCTGCCTGAATAGCGTGCATAAAAAACTGCTCCGGGAGACGGCGCTCCTTTGCTGGTTCCTCTTCCTGCTGCCCATCGGTGTGACGTCCCTTGCCTATCCGCGGATTTTTATCGTGATGATGGAGCATATCTCCTATTTCGGTATTGCGGTCTCCCTGGTGTCGCTGTGTTACCTTTACGGCAGTTCTTTCACCCTGCGGAACAAGATCATTTTTTTGGCGTTGCTCTCTCTCGGACTGCTCTGCGGACGGTCCAAGTTCTATGGATTCTTCACGGTGGCTGTTTTTGTGGTTTTCTTTTTTTCCAAGCCGGAGTATTTCAAGATTAAATTCAAAAATATCCTGATTTTGCTGAGCATGACAGGAGTGGTGGTATTGGTGGCCTGGAGGAAAATTGCCTATTACTTTGTGAACCCGGTGATCGGGGCAGGGGATATGGATCCGGACCTGATCGTGCGGCTGGTCCTATATTACACGATGCCGCAAGTCCTTCATGATTACTTCCCCTTCGGCAGCGGCTTTAGCAGCTATGCCACCTATTCTTCGGGCGCATGGTATTCGGATCTGTATGTGGAATATGGCCTGGACAACGTGTGGGGCATGAGCAAGAGTTACTCCGGTTTTATTTCCGACGCCTATTATCCCTGCCTTGCCCAGTTTGGAGTGGTGGGCATTGGGCTGTTTGTATGGTTCTGGGTATATGTCATTCGCAAGGCCTTCCGCCTGTATCGACAGGGCGGCCCTGCCGGGTCTATCGCTGTGCTGTTCCTGATTGCCGGCTTCCTCATTATAGAGGAAACGACCGCCAGTACGTTAATTGCGCAGGGCGGATTTTTTGTGATGATGCTTATGGGACTGATTCTCTCGGAGATGAAACAGGCAACGAAACCAATAAAAGTCAATGATTCCCCATCATACAGAGAAGAAAAAATTCGCGGCTGTTGACATGGCAAGGGCCTTATGTATTTGACCGGTGTGTCCGGACCTGTCATGCTGTACTTGCTGAATAAAAAGCTAAAACGCAAATAGGAGGGTATGAAACAATATGCGACCAGACTTGTCGTTATTCACTAAATAATTAATAGTAAACATATAATACAAACAGAAGATGAAAAAGATGTTTAGGGGAACAGGATGTTCCATCGTCAAATTTTGGGCAGGGTTATTCTTCGCTGCCTGTACAGTCGCCGGATGCGATAAAGGAGGAGACGACCCGGTCCCGCCCGATCCATCCGGGACGCAAACCATACAAATACCTGCAAACGAATCAACTACCATCAATCAAGCGATTTATATCACGTATGCCGGCGACTTGACCGGAGGCGCTAAAATGACCCAATTTATCAAAGTCGGCAAAATAGCCGGTTTGGGAGAGATCGTTTCCATCCCCACCTCCGGATGGGAATATGCCGTTGCCGCAGAACCCGAATGTGGATATATCGCTCGCTGCGAGGGGGTGTATTATCGCTTTTATGTAGTCAAACACCTTTACGAGGGTGAACGGATGAGCGGCGCGGAAATAAAATACCAGTATCCCTTTGAGCCGACGACGCTGACGCTTTCGCAGGAATCCCTGTCGTTTAGCGTGAAACCGGGCGACACTGGGGAGAAGGTGGAGGTGACGACCGACGCGGCCCATTGGACCTATACCTGCCTGGAGCCGTGGATCAAGGTGTCTGCCAACGGGCAGCAACTTTCCGTTTTTGTGGAGGAAAACAGGAGCATCGTCGGACGGCACGGCGAAGTCCTCGTTTCTGCCAATGAGCGCACGAAACGCATTGTTGTCACGCAGGATTCCATTCGTCAGACTTCCGCGCCCTATTCGGTGGGCGACATCTACTTTGAGAAAGGCGTCCGGGGCGTTGTATATAAGGTTTCCGACGCCGGCTGGCAGGGAATGATCGTGTCGCTTGACGAAGGACGGTGCCAATGGGGGCAATCCGTAGAAGATGCGGCGGAGGTGGATTGTGTGGACCTGTCGAACGGGATGAACAATATGGAAACCGTCCAAAAGAAAACACAGTGGGAAGAGCGTTATCCGGCTTTCAAATGGTGTAACGACCTGAACACGGGGGGCATCACCGGATGGTATCTTCCGGCAATGAATGAATTAAAGGAACTCTATGCCGCCTATAACGGTATGCCCGAATATGCAGTGGAAGATGACGCCAAGACCCTGCACGGCGAAGCGCGTGAAAAATTTAACGAGACATTGACCCAAAACGGAGGTGTGATCCTGACAGACACGATGAGATATGCCGGAGCTGCGACGTATGACTATCCGTTATATTGGAGTTCTACGAAAATGGATTTGAGGGAGGATAATGAGACCCTGTTTCCTGCACACCTGGATTTTATACAGGGACAAACAGGCACCTGGAAAGAGACTCTCCCACGTGTTCGCGCCGTTCGGCCCTTTTAGGGATACGAAATAAATCCGCCTCCGTATCCCCCGGAATGGGTAAGCGCCATTTTCAGGACGGTTCGCCCAAAAAGCCGGAAAACGGATCGAAGATAAACCCCGTCCCCCTCCGGATGAATTTCATCCGGAGGGGGACGAAATTTATCCGGAGAGGAAAGATTTTCATCCGGGGAGAGATGAAAATCATCCGGGGAGAGACGGAATTCATCCGGGGAGAGATGGAAATCGTCCGGGAAGGGATGAAAATCATCCGGGGAGAGATGAAAATCGTCCGGGGAGGGACGGAATTCATCCGGGGAGAGACGGAAATCATCCGGGAAGGGATGAAAATCATCCGGGGAGAGACAGAAACTGAATGCCACGCTAAACAGGTCTATTTAACCTCTCCCCCCCCCTCCCTTTCGGAATGGAGAATGGAGAATTGAGAATTGAGAATGAATATGGTAACAAGCGTCGTAAACCGATACAACTCTCCCCTCTCTTGTGGAGAGGGGTCGGGGGAGAGGTTTCAT
>JAISOP010000121.1 GCA_031275525.1 Tannerella sp. | reverse complement strand
GGCGGTTGTGCATCTCTGGGCGGTCCTTTCACCTCCGGTCCCCCTGATATACTATCTCCTTATTCTCCCCCCCACACTCCCCGCCCCCGGGGGGGGGGGGGGGGGGGGGGTAAACCCCTTGCAATAGTCCTCTTAGAGGACGCCCAGGCGCTTGAGGAAGTGGTTGTCGTAGGCTACGGGACGCAGAAGAAAGTCACGCTGACCGGCTCGGTTGTGACGGCCAAGGGCGCCGATATTGTCAAAAGCCCGGCGGTGAACGTCGTCAATTCCCTTGCCGGGCGTTTGCCGGGCGTGATTATCAACAATCGCTCCGGCGAACCGGGCAGGGAAAGCACGTCGCTGTATATCCGCGGACGCAGTACGACCGGCAATACTTCCGCGCTGGTGATCATCGACGGCGTGGAAAGAGGCGGCCTGGAAAATATCAATCCGAACGACATCGAAAACATCTCCGTCCTGAAAGACGCCTCCGCCGCCATCTACGGGGCGCGGGCGGCCAACGGGGTAATCCTGGTGACTACCAAGCGGGGCAGCTCGCCGAGGCCGGTGATTGACTTTTCGTATAACCAGGGATTTTCGCAGCCTACCCGGATGCCCCGAATGGCGGATTCGTACACTTTTTTCTCCGTATACAACGAAATTGAAGAGAGCGAAGGCCGGCCGGCGAGGTATTCCGACGCCGAACTTCAGAAATTCAAGGAAGGCGTTTACCCGGACTATGCCAGTATTGACTGGTACGACTACATTACTAAGGAATGGACGCCGCAGCGCCGGACGAACGTATCCGTTTCGGGCAGCGGCGAGCGGGCAAAGTATTACGTATCGCTCGGCGAACTGTCTCAGGACGACATGTATGAGCACGGCGCCCGGAAGTACAACCAGTACAATATCCGGTCGAATGTGGACGTGAAACTGTCGGAGCATTTGACCGTCGGGGTCAACCTGGCCGGACGGTACGACGATCGGCACTATCCTTACGAGAGCGCCGCCAACCTGAACAGCCATATCTTCCTGTATCAGCCGAACTGGCTACCGTACTGGCCGGGAACCGACTACCCGGCGCCCAACAGGGACAGCGAAAGCATCCTGAACTGGGTCAGCGACAACGCCGGGTATACGGATCAGGACGTCAAGACGCTGCAAAGCTCCGTCTTTTTCAGCTGGCAGGCACCCTGGGTAAAGGGGCTGAGCGTAGACGGAACCGGAAGCTATGACGCTTCGTCCAACTTTTCCAAAACGTTTCGGATTCCTACGTATGTATATTATCCGGACGGCGCGGGAGGATATACGAAAGGACGGGCCGGCTCCGGAGTGAATGCAGCGACCCTGACGGACAGGGGCGAATTTGGCGACCAGCTTTATTTCACGGTAAAAGCTACCTGGGAACGCACCTTCGGACTGCATAATACATCGGCCATGATCGGTTATGAGCAGCAGAAAACCAACGGAAACTATTTGCAGGCTTACCGGAGCAATTATACCTCGACTGCTATTCCGCAGATCTTTGCCGGAAGTACCGACAAGAGCATGCAAAGCAACGACGGCTCGGCCTCGCAGGGCGCACGGCAAAACCTGTACGGAAGGTTAAACTACGACTACGCCGGCAAATACATGGCGCAGTTTACCATGCGTCGCGACGGCTCGCCCAATTTCCCGAAGGAAAAGCGCTTCGGGTATTTTCCGAGCGCATCCGCCGGCTGGAGGATTTCGGAAGAAGCGTTCATGCAGGGACTGGACTGGATCGGCAATCTGAAACTGAGAGGCTCCTACGGCGTGATGGGTAACGACCTGGTCAGTTCGTTCCAGTACCTGACAACCTACGGGTACGGACGCAACTACGTGATTGGCGGTACGGACGTTTCCGGCCTTCAGGAAACCAGCGTCCCCAATCCCCGTATCACCTGGGAAACGGCCAAAACCTGGAACGCCGGACTGGACGCCACCCTGTGGAACGGACTGCTGGGCGTTGAATTTGATTATTTCAAGACCCGACGGTCGGACATCCTGACCAAGCGCTCGGCCACCATTCCGTCCTATACCGGACTGTCGCTGCCCGACGAGAATATCGGGATTGTGGACAACCGGGGCTTTGAACTGATACTCACCCATGCAGGCAGCGCCGGCGATTTCAGGTACAGCCTTTCCGCAAACGTATCGTTTGCACGCAACAAGGTGGTATACATCGACGAGCAGCCGGCGGCAGAGCCGTACCAGTTTGCGACCGGCCGCCCGATGGGTTCCACTCTGCTGTACCGCTCGCTGGGCATTTTCAGGGATCAGGCCGCCGTGGACGCTTATCCCCATTTGCCCGGTACCGTGCCCGGCGACATCATTTACGAAGACGTCAACGGAGACGGCGAAATCGACTCGCGCGACCGGATCCGGCAAAACCTGACCAATATCCCCGAAACCGTCTACGGACTGAACGCCTGGTTCTCCTTTAAAGGGTTCGACCTCTCGCTGCTGTTTCAGGGACAGGAAAATGCCGTGCAGAATTTCGGCGTCTCCTCGGGCAACAACTGGTTCCCGGTCATGAGCTATTCGTTCGGCAATTTCCTGGCCTGGCGCGCGGAAGACCGCTGGTCGCCGTCACATACGGACGCCTCCATGCCGCGTGCCAGCGCCGCGCTGTGGAACAACAGCACCAATGCCATCTACAATTCCACGCACTGGACGAAGGAGGCCGGTTTCCTGCGGCTGAAAAACGTGGAAGCAGGCTACCGGCTGCCGGAAAAAATCTGCAGCCGGGCAGGGATTCAGGGCTTGCGGTTTTCTCTCAGCGCATACAATCTCTTTATCATTTACGATCACATGAAAGATACGGGCTTTGACCCCGAAACTTCCGATTACTGGTATTACCAGCAGCAGCGAACGTTGAATCTGGGCATTAACTTAACTTATTAAACAGGGAAATTATGAAAAAGTATATATGTATTTTATGGCTTCTGGCGGGCGTCGCATCGTGCGACGTACTGGAAATGACTCCGCTTGACAAAATATCCGAAGCGGATACGTGGACGGATCAGGCTTTGATCCAGACCTATGTAAACGGTTCCTACAACGCCGTTCAGCACGGTTTCGGGAGGGCGATGATCAGCGTTGCCTCCGACGATGCGTACAGCATTTTCAACAATGCCGGATTCTATTTCGCGCAGCTGGGCACGCTGACGTCCGACAATGTCACCGGCATGGATGCAAGGCTGAACCTGTGGACCTACGCTTACGGTTACATCAGGAATATCAACACCTTTTTCGAGAAGATCGAGGAGGCTCCCGTAGACGGCGACTTCAAAAACGCCGCCATCGGCGAAATGAAATTCATCAGGGCTTACGTCTATGCTGGCCTGATCTGGCTATACGGGGGCGTGCCGCTCATTACGAAAACGTTTCAGCTGAACGAAGACTATGCCGTCACGCGCAGCAGCTACGACGAGTGCGTGAATTTCATTGTGGCCGAACTGGACGACGCCATGCTGCGGCTTCCTGCCCGGCAGCCCGACAGCCAGAAGGGACGCGCCTCGGGCGATGCGTGCCGGGCGCTCAAGGCGCGGGTACTGCTGTATGCTGCCAGCGCCCTGAACAATCCGGACGGCGACCGGTCGAAATGGCAAAGGGCTGCCGACGCCATTGAGCCGCTGCTGAATGCGGGATATGAACTGCACGGCGACTACCGGAGCACGTTCCTGACGGACAACAGCGAAATCATCTTTGCCCGCTATTTCACGTCAAGCGTTTCGCACAATTTCCAGTATATTAACGGCCGGAGCGGCTCAAACGGCGGCGGCGAAGGATGCCCCCTGCACAACCTGGTCAATGCCTACGAAATGGCCTCGACCGGACTGCTGCCGTACAGCGAGGAGGCAGACGGCACGCTGACCCTCAACACGGCGTCGGGGTATGACCCGGATCATCCCTACGACGGGCGCGACCCGCGGTTCGACGCGACGATCCTGCACGACGGGTCGATGTGGCAGGGACGCGAAACCGAAACGTTCCACGGCGGACTGGATTCGCCGGAGAGCAGCGTTGCGCCGTGGAATGCCTCGCTGACGGCTTACTGCTATAAGAAGTTTATCATCGAGGACGTCCTGGTGGTGGGCGCCGCCGTGAACCAGACCAATCCGTGGATTTATTTCCGCTACGGGGAAGCGCTGCTCAATTATGCGGAAGCGAAATTCGAGCTGGGCGACGAGGAGGCGGCACGCGAATACCTC
>JAISOP010000114.1 GCA_031275525.1 Tannerella sp. | reverse complement strand
GGCTTCCAGCGCCTTGTATGCCGCGGCGCCCGCTTCCGGCATCGCCTGTCCCGGAAGTACCTTGATGTCTTCGTCCACACAATTGATCAGGTTCACTTTGCCGTCCGTCGCTCCCTCCGCCCGGTTGATTATCTCAAAATTCACGGCCGGCAGGTTCATTTTCCGCTGGTAATACTGCGCGATTTTTAGCGAACCGTAAATCACCGGCGTACATAATTCGGCCATCCGCTCATCCGCAAACGTTTTCAATATGACCTCATAGCCGACGCCGTTGGTGTCGCCGTGTGTGACGCCTATCCTGATCAATCTTCTTTCCATGGGTACTTTTCTTATTCGTTCACTTCCGGTTTCGGCTGTTCTTCCTGCGCGTCGGATTCCCCGGGTAGCAGCAGGGTATGCAGCGCCCCTTCCAAGCGCCTGATGTAGGTGCGCTTGTCTGTCTCCGGCGAATAGACAAATCCTTCCGCAACGACAACCCGGTTTTGCGTCTCGTCCACCCGGGCGTAACTGACAAACGGGCCTCCCATCATGTCGCCCTCCATCTGCCACAGTCCGCGCAGCACGCCGCAATACTTGCCCCTCTGCGTGGTGGCCGTATAAGATACATTGTTTGTATCCGTTGCCATGTGGGAACCGGGAAACGAACCCGGAATATTAGCGCCCAGCATCGAATTCCGCCGGGCAACCAGGTATTCTTTCGTAAAAGTCTGTTCGTCCGTATAGGGGAACGTATATACGACGATGTCCATCCGTCCGGTATTTGCATTGTTGGACGACCAGAAGAAATCGGTCGAATCCTTGTAGGAGCCGAACTCTTCTGGCACATACAGCACAATGCCGAACTTCTCTTTCAGTTTGTTTTCAATCCACGTGCTGTGTGTTTTTCGAAGCACCTGCGCCATCCGCGACATTTCAACTTTCGTATAGTAATCCACCAACTGTCCCGGATGCTGTTCCAGGTAATCATGCAGCATCGCTTTCTCCGGCGACGTCACGTGAACCACGACCTGTCCGCTCGACCACCTGTCTTTTTCGGTATTGAAAGAGACTTTGGTATAGCGTGACGGATCGACCTCCACCATCAGGATATTGCGGACATACGTCATGATGCCGTTGAAATCGGCCGGGTCCACATGTGTAATCCTCATGGACGGTTCGGCCTGTGGCAGACCCGGAACGGTTCTCTGCAACTCGTCCTTGATTTTATTCCCAACGGCATCATTCCACAGGGAATGGTCTGCCACTACCACTACTTCGTAAGGCACGCCAGTCGCGCGAACAACCGAACCCGACGAAGACGAAAAGAAATTACAGGATGCCAGTGTCATGGACAACAGGAATCCCCAAATTGATATTACAATCGAAGCTTTCATATCAACACAGTTTTTGTGTGGGCAAAAGTACGGCTTTTACGCGGAAATGAGAATAAATTCAAAAAAAAATACCCGAATATTTTGCGTTTTCCGGAAAATACGTATCTTTGCACCCGTATTTCGCGGAAATAGCTCAGTTGGTAGAGCATAACCTTGCCAAGGTTAGGGTCGCGGGTTCGAGTCCCGTTTTCCGCTCCAATCAGCCAATTTCTTTCTCAGACAATCATACCGCTTCCGATGCAGAGGCGGTGTTCATGGTCGTAGATCACGGCAAACTGACCGGGAGCGATGCCCTGGATTTTGCGGTCGCTGTCGATACGGTACAGGTCGCCAGTCCGGCGAATCCGGCCCGGCGTGAAGTTCGGCGTGTGGCGGATTTTGAAGGTGATGGCCCGGGCATCGTCTTCTGTGCCCCAGGGGTCTTCCGTGATAAAATGAAATCCGTGCATTTCGATGGTTTTGCCGTACTGCGTTTCCGGGTCGTAGCCGTTGGAAACGTAGAGGAGGTTCTGTTCGAGGTCTTTCTTGATGACAAACCACGGGCCGCCGCTAAGTCCCATTCCCTTGCGTTGCCCGATGGTATGAAACCAGTAGCCGTTGTGTGTGCCCACGATGCGGCCGGTCTCCCATTCGACGATGCGGCCCGGCCGGCGACCGAGGTAACGCTCAATGAAGTGGTTGTAGTTGATCTTCCCCAGAAAGCAGATGCCCTGGCTGTCTTTGCGCTGAGCGCTCGGCAGATGCTGTGCCGTGGCCGTCGCACGGACTTCGCTTTTCAACAGATGCCCGATTGGGAACATCAGTTTGGTGATTTGCAGATTCGTGATTTGTCCCAGGAAGTCGGTCTGGTCTTTCCGGGCATCCCTGGCCGTCGAGAGCCAGGTTTTCCCGTTTATCTCGGTCGTTGTGGCGTAATGTCCCGTTGCGATTTTATCAAAATTCTTACCCCACTTGTCTTCAAAACATCCGAATTTGATGTACCTGTTGCACATCACGTCCGGATTCGGCGTCAGGCCGCGCTTCACCGAATCAATCGTGTAACTGACGACCTTTTCCCAGTATTCCTCATGCAGCGAAACGATTTCGAACCGGCAACCGTATTTTTTGGCGATGAAGGAAACTATCTCGATATCCTCCTCCGAAGGGCAGTCCACATATCCGTCCTTCTCCTCCATCCCGATACGGATGTAAAAGATGACCGGATCATGGCCTGCCTCCTTCAACTGGTGGACAACCACCGAACTGTCCACTCCTCCGGATACCAATGCTGCAATTTCCATCTTCCTTTATTTATTGAAATGAAAAAGTCCCGGCAGGGACGATATATATATATAGGTAGAAAATACGACGGCAAGCAATCGGAATCCCGTAAGGACAACATGTGGAACTATCACACCCTCTTTATCGCGATATTCCTTAAACTTTGACCGGCAACTTGCTTCATCCGGGTATTGCAACACAAAACTCAATAAATTCATTCCTCTTAATAGTTTACTCTGTGCAAAGATAATCAATTAGGGTGAGATAACGGATATACATTTTATAACTATTCAGCCGTATAAAGGACAATGATAAACGATCAGACCAACTTAACCGACCACCCATACGGAGCGATATTACAAATAATTGGCTACACTCGCCAACGTTAAACATGAATGGAGGGAAATATTCAACGCGCTGTTTTCTTTGGAGAACCTCTAAAATCCCCCAAGAATGAAGAATTATACTGTGCGCGGTATGGTTTTGTGCATGTCGGCAAAGGGTATTTCGCTGAAGATTTTTTCGGTCACGCCACTGTTTTGTCGCACGTAGTCGCCGGCTATCCGGCCTGCCTCCCGGCAGGATTCCGGGTGGGAATGCCACTCGCTGATCCGGTCGGCCAGACCGGTTTTGTCCGTCACACAGAAGCCTCCCCCGGTTGCCACCAGTTCTTTGGCTTCGCGGAACTTCCGGTAGTTGGGGCCGAAGAGCACCGGAATGCCGTATACGGCCGCTTCCAGCGTATTGTGGATGCCCTTTCCGAAGCCGCCGCCGATATAGGCCATCCGGCCATAGCGGTAGATGGACGAGAGCAGGCCGAAACTGTCGATAATCAGGCAGTCCTTGCCGGAAACGGACTGGTCGTTCGTTTCCGAGAAACGGATGGAGGGGCGGCAGAGTTTGGATTCGATGTCCATCAGGTGCAGGCGGTGAATCTCGTGGGGGGCAATGATGAGTTTTATTTCCGGGTGGGCATTGAAGTAGGGCAGGAGGATGTCCTCGTCCTGCGGCCAGGTGCTGCCGGCCACCAGTACCGGCCGTCCGTCGGCGGCAAACTGCTCGGCGACGGGCAGCAGATGCGCCTGCCGCTGCACGGCCAGTACGCGGTCGAAGCGCGTATCGCCGCAGACGCTTACGTTCGTAACGCCATATTCGGCCAGCAGGCGTGCCGAATCCCTGTTCTGCACAAACAGGCGGTCGAAATGGAAGAGCGCCTGCCGATACCATTTGCCGTAGCTTTTGAAAAAGAGCTGTTCGGGACGGAAAGCGGCGGAAATGAGGTAGGTCGGGATGCGGCGGCGCTTCAGTTCGGAGAGGTAGTTCAGCCAGAACTCGTACTTGATGAAGATGGCCATGGCCGGCCGTGCCAGGTTGAGGAACTTCCTCACCTTGTAGGGTGTGTCGAAGGGCAGGTAGCAGATGACGTCGGCGCCGTCGTAGTTCTTGCGCACCTCGTAGCCGGAGGGCGAAAAAAAGGTCAGCAGGATTTTGTAGTCCGGGTAGCGTGCTTTCAGGAGTTCCATCACCGGGCGCCCCTGCTCGAACTCGCCCAGCGAGGCGGCGTGAAACCAGACGTAGGGGGCGTTGCGGTCTATCTTTTCGCGCAGGATGCCGTTCGTGTGCCACTGTCCCAGGCGCGTCAGGCGTGCCTTGCGCATGAAAAAGGAAGCCACCTCCGTCGAGAAGGCGTACAGGTGCAGCGCACAAGTATATAGGATGTTCATGTCTTACTTCAGCGCTTCGACGGCCCGGCGGATCCGGCGGACGGATTCTTCTTTCCCGAGGGCTTCGGTGATGAGGAAGACCTGCGGCCCGATGCCTTCGCCTGCCAGCGCCAGCCGGACGGCGTTCATGATGTTACCCGTATGATAGCCTTT
>JAISOP010000011.1 GCA_031275525.1 Tannerella sp. | reverse complement strand
TCCATCTGTCATCACTAATTTTCTGTTCATACACAAATGTTTATGTACAAAGCCGCGTGCAGTATAATGCGGGGAAGTCGGCTTCCCTAATATGGCAGCATACTTTTCGCAACACTGCGGCAATTGGTACGCGAATATTTATTCGCGGATATTCGCGTTCATTCGCGGACAACTTTTTCTTTTTCTGCGGAGCGTTGGGGGTTTTTAGAAGTTCCCTGAATAAGGCGGATTCAAAAATTCAATCATTCA
This sequence comes from Tannerella sp., assembly GCA_031275525.1. Taxonomy (GTDB): domain Bacteria; phylum Bacteroidota; class Bacteroidia; order Bacteroidales; family Tannerellaceae; genus Tannerella. The sequence continues at coordinate 7,669 of JAISOP010000011.1, read as the reverse complement.
AAAGGCTCGTTTTTTGAATCATTGAATCATTGAATTCTCTTTGATAAGGAATACACCCTGACCTCTTGCAAATCCCCTGAGGTACGAAAATACGTATCAAGTATAATTAACAACTTCCGCTTGCAAAATGTAGGCGAATTTCATACTTTTGTAGCCTTTTGCAACATTATAATTTCAAATTATTGTCATGATTACAAATATCTTTTGGTTTATTCCGGCAGCGTCGATAGTGGCGCTGCTGTTTGCTTGGATGTTTTTCAAGCAAATGATGAAGGAAAGCGAGGGGACCGCCAGAATGAAGGAGATCGCCGAATACGTGCGCAAGGGAGCGATGGCTTACCTGTGGCAGCAGTACAAGGTGGTGACGGTCGTGTTTTTCATCCTCTGCGCCTTTTTCTGCGTCCTGGCCTACGGGCTGGGCGTACAAAACGGCTGGGTGCCGTTTGCCTTCCTGACGGGGGGATTCTTCTCCGGGCTGGCCGGTTTTATCGGCATGAAGACGGCCACGTATGCCTCGGCACGCACGGCCAATGCCGCCCGCCGTTCGCTGGACAACGGCCTGAAAGTGGCCTTCCGCGCGGGCGCCGTCATGGGTTTGACCGTAGTCGGCCTCGGGCTGCTCGACATCTCGCTTTGGTTTGTGGCGCTGAATTACTTCGTTGACGAACCTACGGAGGCGCAGAAACTGGTGGTGATCACCACCACCATGCTGACCTTCGGTATGGGAGCCTCGACGCAGGCGCTTTTTGCCCGTGTGGGAGGCGGTATCTATACGAAAGCCGCCGACGTGGGCGCCGACCTGGTGGGGAAGGTGGAAGCCGGTATTCCGGAAGACGACCCGCGCAACCCGGCTACCATTGCCGACAATGTGGGCGACAATGTGGGCGACGTGGCCGGCATGGGCGCCGACCTCTACGAATCCTACTGCGGTTCGATCCTGGCCACCGCCGCGCTGGGCGCCTCGGCCTACTTCTCCGCAGGCGAGATACAGTGGAAAGCCGTCTTCGCCCCCATGCTGATTGCGGCGGTAGGTATTGTGCTTTCCATCCTGGGCATTTTCCTGGTGCGTACGAAAGAGGGCGCGAATATGAAACAACTTCTCGGCGCCCTGGGACGGGGGACGAACATCAGTTCCGTACTGATCGCCCTGGCCACGTTCGGTATTTTATACTGGCTGGGCATCCCCAACTGGTGGGGGCTTTCGCTGTCCGTCATCAGCGGCCTGGCGGCCGGCGTGATTATCGGGCAGGTCACGGAATATTATACCTCTCATTCCTACAAGCCGACGCAGCGCATCTCCGAAAGCGGCCAGACCGGGCCGGCCACGGTGATTATCTCCGGTATCGGGCTGGGGATGCTCTCGACGGCCATTCCCGTACTCACCATCGGCGCGGCCATTATCCTGGCCTATCTTTTCGCCATCGGTTTTGATATGACCCACATGCTGACGGCCGAAAGCCTGAGCCGCGGACTCTACGGCATCGGGATTGCCGCGGTGGGGATGCTTTCGACGCTGGGAATCACGCTGGCCACCGACGCTTATGGCCCGATAGCCGACAACGCCGGCGGCAACGCCGAGATGAGCGGCCTCGAACCCGAAGTGCGCAAACGTACCGACGCGCTGGATGCGCTGGGCAATACCACAGCGGCTACCGGCAAGGGATTTGCCATCGGCTCGGCTGCCTTGACCGCCCTGGCGTTGCTGGCTTCCTATATCGAGGAAATAAAGATCGGGTTGCAGCATATCGGACAAAGCTTATTGGTATTTGCCGACGGCAAGGAGGTAGAAGTGGCGAAGGCGAGCATCCTCGACTTCATGAACTACTACCAGGTCAACCTGATGAATCCCAAAGTGCTGGTCGGCGTTTTTATCGGTTCGATGATGTCGTTCCTGTTCTGCGGCCTGACGATGAATGCCGTCGGACGCGCGGCACAAAGCATGGTCAATGAAGTACGCCGCCAGTTCCGCGAAATCAAGGGTATCCTGACCGGCAAGGCAACGCCCGACTATGCCCGTTGCGTAGCCATCTCGACCAAAGGCGCACAGCGGGAAATGCTCTTGCCCTCGATGCTGGCGATTCTGGCGCCCATCGTGACCGGTTTGATTTTCGGCGTATCGGGTGTGATGGGGCTGCTGGTCGGCGGACTGGGTTCTGGTTTCGTACTGGCCATCTTCATGGCCAATGCCGGCGGCGCCTGGGACAATGCCAAGAAATATGTGGAAGAAGGCCACTTCGGAGGCAAAGGATCGGACGTGCACAAGGCCACCGTCGTGGGCGACACCGTGGGCGATCCCTTCAAGGATACCTCCGGCCCCAGCCTGAATATCCTGATTAAACTCATGAGCATGGTGTCCATCGTGACGGCCGGACTGACCGTTTACTGGAGCCTGTTTGGATAATTGAGAATTGAGAATTGAAAATGAAGAATGGTAACAGGCGTCGTAAATCGACGTCACTCCCCCCCCTCTCCTTGTGGAGAGGGGTCGGGGGGAAAGGTTTATGGTTTTGTGTATGACCGGTTCTGTGTAGTTCTGTTCCCCCGAGGCTTATAAAGACCTAACAGACCTAAAAGGCTTAAAAGGCCTAAAACCTTCGCTCCATTCCCTGAATGCACAAAACCATGCCGCGCAAAGTATAAATGGAGAAAACCAGCCGAAATAAGAGCATACCGGGAAAAAACAAACCGGAAAATGTTCCCACATATTCCGGCCTTAGTTAGAGAGAGTGAATTTAAAATTGTTCATCTTGAAATTCGCCACAAAGATAGAAAGATTTGCACGAAAAAAGAGAAGAATATCCGGATAAAAACGGTGCGGGAAACGTCGGCAACCAGTTGTCGAACATATCATTTTATTTCGATACAAATGATTTTTGTGTGATTTTGTTTTTCAATACCGTTTTATTGCCTATCTTTGTCTCGTGAAAATGATAAAATCGTAACAAAAAGGAAATATGACCGTAACAGAAAGGAAACTTCGTCCGAACAGGCTCGACCGGTTACTGGGCAAGGATGCGTTTTTGGTGATCTGGTGCATTATGGCCGCATTCGGCGTTTACTTTTGCACGTATGCCTTCCGCAAGCCCTTCAATGCCGGTACCTACGAGGGATATGCCCTCTTCGGCTCAAGCTACAAAACGGTACTGATCATCGCCCAGATGCTGGGCTACCTGTCTTCAAAATATTTCGGAATCAAGTTTATCGCCGGACTGAATTACGGCAGGCGTATTCTGTACATTATCCTGTTTGTTGCTTTTGCGGAAGTGGCGCTGATCGGTTTCGGACTGACGCCCTACCCCTACAACTTCGTTTTCCTCTTCCTCAACGGACTGCCGCTGGGACTGATTTTCGGCATCATCTTCAGTTTCCTGGAAGGGCGGAGGTTCACCGAAATGCTGTCGCTGGGTCTGACGATCAACATGATTATGGGTTCGGGTGCGCTCAAGTCCATTTATTTCATGATCCGCAACGCCCTTCATGTAGACGAGTTCTGGATGCCGGCCGTCGAGGGGCTGGTGTTTGCCGGGCCGTTCCTGTTTTTCGTATGGATGCTGTCGCGTATTCCGGCGCAAAACGAATCGGACATCGCACAGCGTACCCGGCGCGAGGCGATGACCGGCAGCGACAAACGCCGCCTGCTGGCCGGCTTCGGAACGGGGCTGTTTGCCATCGTTGCCATCAACGCCCTGCTCACGATGTGCCGCGATTTCAGGGACAATTTCATGGTCGAAGTGGCAAGCGAAATCAACCTCTCGGCCTCGATGAACATCTTCCTGCGGGTTGAATTTCTGATCGGGCTGCTTGTGTTCGTTTGCGTGGGCTGCCTGTCCTTCATCCGCTCCAACCGGAAGTGCTTCATCGTTCAGCACCTGATGGTTTTCACCGGGCTGCTGATTCTGCCGGCCGGGTCGCTGCTGTATGCCGCGGGGCGGATCAGTCCGCAAGCGTGGTTTGTGGCGGTCGGTTTCGGCATCTTCCTGCCCTATATCACGATCCAGAGTGTCTACTTCGACCGCTTCATCGCCCTGTTCAGAACCAGGGCCAATGCCGGATTCCTGATCTATATCTGCGATTCGGCGGGATACACGTGTTCGCTCCTGATCCTGCTTTACAAGGAGTTTTTTGCAGGCGGGATTTCGTTTTCGCACGTGCTGTATTTAATCAGTATCTTTGTGCCCGCAGGCTGCCTGCTGCTGCTGGCGGCGGCAGGCGTGTTTTTCCGCGGCAAATACCGTTCGGGAAATTATCACCTGACAGAGAGTAAATAAGTAAGAAAGTAATCATTTAAAAATTCAATTGCAATGAAAAATCGTCCGTATATTTTGTTGACACCCGGTCCGCTGACGACTTCCGACACGGTGCGTGAAGCCATGCTGCGCGACTGGTGTACGTGGGATGAAGACTACAACAGCCTTGTGCAGGACCTGCGTGCCCGCCTGCTGGCCATTGCCGGCGGGGACACGGCGGGGTATACCTCCGTACTGATGCAGGGCAGCGGCAGTTTCGTCGTGGAATCGGTGATTGGCAGCGTCATCCCGCGCGACGGGAAACTGCTGGTCGTCTCCAACGGCGCCTATGGCGACCGCATGGAAACGATGGCGCGGATGCTCGGCATCGACCTGCTGACGTACCGTACCGCCGATACGCAGGTGCCCGACCCGCAGAAGATCAGAAACCTGCTGGCCGATGACCCTGCCGTCACGCATGTGGCCGCGGTGCATGTTGAAACGACTACCGGCATCCTGAATCCCGTCGCCGGGATTGCCTCCGCAGCGAAGGAGGCGGGGAAAGTCCTGATTATCGACTCCATGAGCGGCTTTGGCGGCGTGTCCATGGACGTGCCGGCGCTGAAGGCCGACTTTGTCGTCAGCAGCGCGAACAAGTGCATCCAGGGTACGCCGGGATTCGGGTTTGTCATCGCCCGCACTTCCGAACTGGAAAAAAGCAAGGGCCGTGCGCGTTCTCATGCGCTTGACCTCTACGACCAGTGGCACAGCATGGAAAAAGGCAGGGGCAAATGGCGCTTCACCTCTCCCACGCACATCGTCCGCGCCTTCTACCAGGCGCTGCTCGAACTGGAACAGGAAGGCGGCGTGGCCGCACGCGAAAAGCGCTACCGCGAGAATCACCGGATACTGAAGGAGGGCATGGCGGCGCTCGGTTTCACGACGGTGATCCCCGAACCGCTCCAGTCCCACATCATCACCTCGTTTTATCCGCCGCAGGCTGCCGGGTACGATTTCAAGCGCTTCTACCAAAACCTCAAAGACCGCGGTTTCGTCATCTACCCCGGCAAACTGACGGAGGCCGAGACGTTCCGGATCGGCAATATCGGCGACATCTTCCCGGACGACATGAGGCGGCTGCTCGTCGCCGTCGAAGCATCCATGTACTGGAACAGCCGTTCATCAAAACAGGAAGAAGCATGAAAAATATCAAAGCCATTATATGCGACTGGGCGGGGACGACCGTCGACTTCGGCTGCATGGCGCCGGTCAAGGTCTTTGTCGACGTCTTCGCACAGCAGGGAATCTCCATAAGCCTGACGGAGGCACGCCAACCCATGGGACTGGCGAAGAAAAACCATATCGAGGCGCTGATGCGCGAGCCGGCCATTGCCGCCCGCTGGGAAGCCCGGTTCGGCAGGGCGCCCGGCGCCGCCGATATCGACGCCCTGTATGCCCGGCTGGAACCGCAGCTGGCCGAAACCGTCGTTCATCACAACGACCTGATCCCCGGCACGCTGGAACTCCGGCAATGGTGCCGCGACCGCGGCATCAGGTTCGGCTCCACAACGGGATACGTCACCTCCATGATGAGGAACATCGTTGACGCGGTAGCGGCCGCGGGATTCGCGCCCGACTGCACGGTCTGCTCCGACGAAGTGCCCGCCGGACGCCCGGCGCCTTTCATGGTGTTCGAAAACATGAAGCGGATGAACGTCTATCCGGCCTCGAAGATGGTCAAGCTGGGCGACACGGCGGCCGACATGGGCGAAGGCCTCAATGCCGGCATGTGGTGCGTCGGTTTCACGCTGTCGGGCAATGAAACGGGACTCTCGCGCGAGGAACTGGAACGCCTCCCCCAAGCCGAACGGCAAGTCCTGGCCGACCGCGCCGCCGACAAGCTCCGCGCCGCCGGCGCCCATTACGTCTGCGACGGCATCTGGGACGTCATCCCCATACTGGAGCAGATCGACCGGCTGATCGGGGACGCCATCCCCGTCCCGGGAGATCGACCGGCCAATACATCATTCATTAAAACGGAAACAAAATGATCATCGGATTACCGAAAGAAATCAAGAACAACGAAAACCGGGTGGCGCTGACGCCCGGCGGAGTCAGGGAACTGGTCAAACGGGGCCACCGGCTCTATGTGCAGCACACGGCAGGGGAAAACAGCGGTTTCCCGGACGCCGACTATGAAGCGGCCGGCGCAGCGATCCTGCCGTCCGTGGGAGACGTGTACGCGAAGGCGGAAATGATCGTCAAGGTGAAAGAACCCGTGCCGGAGGAATATCCGCTGGTGCGCAGGGGGCAGATTCTTTTCACCTACTTTCACTTCGCCTCGGAAAAGCGCCTGCTCGAAGCCATGTTGCAAAGCGGCGCCACGTGCATCGCCTATGAAACGGTAGAAGACCGGGAACACCGCTTGCCACTGCTGATCCCCATGAGCGAGGTGGCCGGCCGCATGTCGATACAGGAAGGCGCCCGTTTCCTTGAGAAGCCGCAGGGCGGGAAAGGCATCTTGCTGGGGGGCGTACCGGGCGTGAAACCGGCCGGGGTACTCGTCCTGGGCGGCGGCGTGGTGGGCTACAATGCGGCGGTCGTGGCTGCCGGCTACGGCGCCGACGTGACGATCGCCGACACCTCCCTGCCGCGCCTGCGATACCTGTCCGAGGTCTTGCCGGCCAACGTGAACACGCTCTACTCCTCGCCTCATCACATCGAAGCCGAACTGCCCCGCACCGACCTGGTCATCGGCGCCGTATTGATTGCCGGAGCCAAAACGCCTCACCTGATTACGCGCGAGATGCTGAAGTTGCTCCGCCGGGGCAGCGTACTGGTAGACGTGGCGATCGACCAGGGCGGATGCTTCGAGACCTCCCGCCCGACAACGCACACCGACCCGGTCTACGAAATCGACGGCATCATCCACTACTGCGTGGCCAACATACCGGGCGCCGTGGCGCAGACTTCCACGCTGGCGCTGACCAATGCCACGCTGTCGTATGCCATCCAGCTGGCCGACCGGGGCTGGAAAGCGGCCTGCGAAGCCGACCCGGGTCTCGGGAAAGGCGTAAACGTGGTCGACGGCAAGGTGACGCACCCGGCCGTGGCGGCGACCTTCGGCCTGCCCTGCGAAAAACCGTAATGCTTCAATATCAAAATAAAGAGGCTGTCTCAAAAGTCTCCTGGCGTGGCGTCTGTCTTTGCGGACCAGACCCGCAATCGCTCAAAAACAAGCCTTGTTTTCGGGGGATTGTGGGTCAAGGGCGGGAGGATGATAAGAATGGAGAATGAAGAATTGTAACAAGTGATTAGGGGGAGTTTTTCACTCCTGTGTAACAAAATCATCAACCGCTTGCTTTTGACACCCATTGTGGTGGATGAGAATTTGTTCTTTTTCTTGATAAAAAGAACCAAAAATCAAGGCTTCGTGCGCTTCG
>JAISOP010000010.1 GCA_031275525.1 Tannerella sp. | reverse complement strand
GCGGCATTAGCGTGGTTCTTGCAGGTGAACCCGTTTTTGCCGGAAAACTGGTTTTTGTGCAGTCGAACTCCGGTAGAAATGAGTTTACGCCGGTTCGTGCCGGTGATCCGGACTTCAATCTGTAAAAGCCCTTTTTTTGTATCGTTGTTCGCCTCTTTTTTCCGGTCGAACACAAACCGTAACTGAATGTTATTCATATAATTGAAATGTTTTTCCGGCAAAGGTATGAAATTTCGCACCGAATTTCGCACTTTGGGCCGATTCGGTGCGAAAAAAATGCGATTTCTGCGAAAAATATCACTTTTTGCACAGCATGAAAACGGATAAAAACCTGTGATAATGAAGAAAGCCGCTGATTTAGCGGCTTTTTAGGGCGGAAAGAGGGGGATTCGAACCCCCGGTACGGTTACCCGTACGACAGTTTAGCAAACTGTTGGTTTAAGCCACTCACCCATCTTTCCAGTGTCTTCCGGGCACAAAAAACGTTGCAAAGGTACAAGGATTTTCAAAACCTGCAAACTTTTTACCAGGGCTGGCAGGGCAAACCCAAAATGAACACTCCCGCAAAAGAAGCCTCAAAGGGAAAAGACTCGATGCCGGATGGAATAACGATTATCTTTTGAAAATCCTAACCAATTAAGATGCGTTTGCCCTGCGGGTATCCCGCAGGCCGTTTGTCGGGATAAAAATAAGTCGTATTTTTGCAATCACTTATTTTTGCAATCACTTATTTTTAAAATAAAGAATCACTTTTGTGGGAAACGAGATGAATCAAACAACCAAAAAAAATTATGAAGTATAGATTGACGATTTCAGTGTGGGGGATATGTGTCCTCCTTGCCGGCTGCGACGCGAAGACGCAGTGCGAGGTGGTGGATCGCCCGGAGACGGGCAAACGCAGTACGCTATATACGGGCAACAGGGCGCCGCTTGTGTCTTCGCAGTTTGTGAAACTGCCGGCGGGCAGTATCCGGCCGGACGGCTGGGTAAAAAAGATGCTGGAACTCCAGCGAGACGGCCTATGCGGTCATCTGGGTGAAATCAGCGCCTGGCTCGACAAGAAAAACAATGCCTGGCTGAGCCGGGATGGAAAGGGTAGCCATGGCTGGGAAGAAGTGCCCTACTGGTTGAAAGGATATGGCGACTTGGCTTATCTGCTGGGCGACGAGGCCATGATTCGCGAGACCCAAACGTGGATTGAGGCCGTCCTAAACAGCCAGCGCGAAGACGGCTACTTCGGCCCCTGGGTTGAGAAAAAAGGCCGTCCCGATCTGTGGGGCAACATGATCATGCTGTGGTGCCTGCAATCGTATTACGAATATACGGACGACCCGAGGGTGATACCCTTCATGACCCGCTATTTCAGGTGGCAGATGCAGTTCGACGAGTCGCTTTTTCTCAAGGATTATTGGGAAAACAGCCGCGCAGGTGACAACCTGTACAGCGTGTATTGGCTGTATAACCTCACGGGCGACGCCTTCCTGCTGGACCTGGGCGAAAAAATCCACCGGAACACAGCCGACTGGATGCAGCGCGATAACCTTCCGAACTGGCATAACGTGAACATTGCCCAGTCGTTTCGCGAACCGGCCACCTACTACCTGCAAAGCCACGACAGCCTGCACCTGCAGGCCTCCTACAACAATTTCCACCTGGTACGCCGGCTCTACGGCCAGGTGCCCGGCGGCATGTTCGGCGCCGACGAAAACGCCCGCCAAGGCTATCACGATCCCAGGCAGGGTGTGGAAACCTGCGGCATGGTCGAGCAGATGGCCTCCGACGAAATACTGCTGCGTATCACCGGCGACCCGTTCTGGGCCGACCATTGCGAGACGGTCGCCTTCAACACCTATCCGGCTTCCATGATGCCCGACCTCCGCGCGCTACGATACCTCACCAGCCCCAACATGGTTGCGAGCGATGACAAGAATCATCATCCCGGTATCGACAACCGAGGCGCCATGCTGATGATGAACCCGTTCAGCAGCCGCTGTTGCCAGCATAACCATACGCAGGGATGGCCCTATTACGCCGAAAACCTCTGGCAGGCAACGCCGGACAACGGACTGCTGGCCGCCCTGTATGCCGGAAGTACGGTGAGCGCCCGCGTGGGCAAGGGAGAGACGGTCCGGCTGGAGCAAACAACGCATTACCCGTTCGACGAAACGGTCCGGATCACAGTCAGGGAAAGCGGAGGGACGGTTTTTCCGCTTTACCTGCGTGTACCGGCGTGGTGTCGCGAAGCTACGGCCACGGTGACCGGCGTCCGCGGCGAAACAACGACCGTCCGTGCCGGCGCCTCGCGTTATATCCGGATTTGCCGCCGCTGGTCGGCCGGCGATGTGGTGGAGTTGTCGCTACCGATGCACCTGTCCGTTGACACGTGGCCGCAAAACGGTCACAGTGTCAGCGTCAACTACGGGCCGCTGACCTTCTCGCTCCGGATAGCGGAGAATTACATCCGGAAGAACACGCTCGAAACGGTGCTTTGGGATTCCGGCTGGCAGGAAACGGCCGACCCGTCGCAGTGGCCGTCGCAAGAGATACAGCCGGCCTCGCCGTGGAACTACGGACTGCTGCTTGCCGCCGCTCCGGAAACGTCGTTTGAACTGGTACGGAAGGACTGGCCGATAGATGACATGCCGTTTACCGCCGCCTCCGTTCCCTGGACGCTCAAGGCCAAGGGCGCCCGTATTCCCGAATGGACGATAGACGAACACGGCCTCTGTGCCTTTGTGCCGCAAAGCCCCGTAACGACCGCCGAACCGGTGGAAGACCTCACCCTGCTGCCCATGGGCGCCGCGCGGCTGCGTATCTCGGCCTTCCCGACGGTGAAATAAACCCGACGGTTGGGTGCAGGTGTAAAGCAATGTCGTCAAGTGAAGAGTTTCGTCCTTCACTTGACGACATTGTTTTGTAGCCCCGTACGCCTCCCCGGCCGGCCGTGGTGCGGTGATAACGGCCTGTCAATATTCTCGCCCCTACACGGTGTACCGTGCCCCCAACACTTCTTCTTCGGTGACGATCCACCTCATTTTCCGGTCGTGGCTATCGACCGGTATCCGGTCAAAAAGTTGAAATTGAAAACAGATGCCCATTGCGGGCGCCGGATGGCCGGAGAGGAAACGGTCATAATATCCCTTTCCCCTTCCCAACCGGTTGAACCGGCGGTCGAACGCAACGCCGGGCACAATGATTAATTCCGGTTCGGCGAGCGCTGTTGCTGTCGTCCCGGCCGGTTCCATAATATGGAAAGCGCCCTTGCGGAGAGCTTCTTCCCCCCGGTACGGCAGGAAGATCATCGCCTCGCCCTTTACTGCGGGCAGCAGGATTTGCTTGTCGCAGCGCCATTTTTCAAGAAAGGCAATCGTTGGAACCTCGTCCGGCAAGGCATGATAACAGGCAATACAACGGGCTTCCCGGAAAGGCGATAAGGTTTCGACATGGTGCCAAATTTGCACTGTATGCCGGCGCTGCGCTTCGTCCGTATATTTCTTTTTCAGCGCAGCCATCTCACGGCGCCAAACCTGTTTACACTCCCCCGATTCCATTCCGGCGGAAGGATTCAGGACACGTCCGGCTTCCATGTCCCGTCGCGCAGGACCCGGAGGGCTTGGAGAATGGTGGTGTCATCCTTTTGGAAAATCGGATAGAAACCGGCCGAATCGAAGAAATTACGAACAATATAGGCATGTATCGCCGTTTCCATCATATCCCAGGAAATCCGAATCAGCGTCGGCCGTTTACGGATGCCTTTGGCTTCCGCATAGTCGGTAAACTCCTCGACAAGCGGCTGCTGCTTGAGGTAGGCATACAGGTCTTCGTAGGATTTATAGGCGGACAGTTTGGGATGATTGCGTTCGGAATATTCCAGGACGAACTGATACAGCGCACCGCTGTTGATTACCGCATCATAATAGGACGTAATATTACTGGTGTCGAGCGGGATAAAAAGGTCGGGCATGATGCCGCCGCCGCCGTAAACCATTCGTCCGTTCAGCGTTGTGAACTTCAGCGATTCATCCATTTTGATGCTGTCCGCGATGTAAAATTCGCCGTGCCGGTAGCGGATGTTCAGGTCCTGATCATATTCTTCGGATTTACCCATTTCATAAAGTTTCTGGATGCAACGTCCCGAAGGCGTGTAGTAGCGTGCTACGGTCAGCCGCAGTTCGGAACCGTCGTCCAACTGGATAGAGTTCTGTACCAATCCCTTTCCATACGTCCGCCGGCCGATGATCAATCCCCTGTCATTGTCCTGGATGGTGCCGGCAAAGACTTCGCTCGCCGATCCGGACAACTCGTCAACCAGAACAACGAACGGCGCCTGCTGGAAGGACCCGTTACCGTCGGCATAAAAATTCTGCCGTTTATATGCGTTTCCTTCCATATAGACAATCAGCCGGCTGGAGGGCAGGAACTCGTTCGCCATCCGGATGGCAACGTCAAGGTAGCCTCCCCTGTTGCCCCGCAGGTCAACAATGTAGCTGTTGCAGCCCTCGTTCCGGAGTTTGGCAAGTGCGGTGATAAACTCGTTGTAGGTGGTTCGCGCAAAACTGTTCACCCGGATGTACCCGATTTCTCCCAATGCATAGGAAACGTCAATGGAATAGTTCGGCACGTCCCCGCGAGTCACTTCAAAATAAATCAGTTCGGGTGAATTGCCGCGCCGGATGCCCAGTTTCACCCGGGTGTTCTTGGCGCCGCGTAAGGTGCGCATGATTTGCGTGTCGGTAATATTTTTCCCGGCAAACGTGGAGTCGTCAATCGTGATGATCCGGTCGAAGGGCAGGATGCCGACCTTTTCGGCCGGGCCTCCGGAAATGACACTTGTAATCAGAATGGTGTCCGAAGGCGTGGTAAATGAAACGCCGATGCCGCTGAACGAGCCTTCCAGATTGTCCGTGACGCTCTGCAATTCCTCCACCGAAATCAGTCTGGAATGGGGATCCAGTTCATTGACCAGGTTCGTCGCCGCCGTTTCAATCAGTTGACGGATATTTACCGTATCCACATACTGCTGGTCTATGATACTCAGGATGGCGTCAATCTTGTTCCCGAAGTAAAGAGGATGCTTCCTCGACAGGCGTGAACCGGCGAAATAGCCGCACGATACACTGATAATGACTGCCAGCGTAATGGGTATAAACAAACCCAGCTTGTTGTTTCTAAGCGTATTCATTTTCTTCTTTGGTTATGTCGATATAATCTACTGCCACTCCGGCGCGTAAGAGCAGGCACCTTCCTTCTTCCGTATGATATTCTTCGCCATATACCACCCTCACAATCCCTGCCTGGATAATCAGTTTGGCACATTCGATGCAGGGCGACGCCGTGATGTAGATCGTTGCCCCCTTGCTGCTGTTGGACGACGCCGCTACCTTTGTAATGGCATTCGCCTCGGCGTGCAGCACATAGGGCTTGGTCACGTTGTTCTCATCCTCGCAAAGGTTCTCAAATCCGGAAGGCGTTCCGTTGTATCCGTCCGAAATAATCATTTGGTTCTTAACAATCAAGGCGCCCACTTGACGACGCCTGCAATAGGAATTTTCAGCCCATATTCGCGCCATGCGCAAATATCTCTTGTCTATCTCTAACTGTTTATCTCCACTTTTTATCATCCTGTAATTCCACCTTTTTTCAATAGAGGGTTCCTGTACATTTTCAGATTGGGTTCACAAAGGTAATGATATTTTTGATGTCAGGGCGTATCTTCAAACAATTTACGGGCCACAGGCGGCGCCTTTCTTAGAGTGTGCGCATACCGGGATTCCCGGACAGTGTCTAAGGCTATTCGTCTTTTCGTTCCAGTCCCATTTGGGCCGCTTCCTTATGCATGAACTCCACGGCTGCGGCGTACTCGTTCGGAATCACGCCGTCGAGAATGGCATTTTTGATGGCCTCCTTCATGAGGCCCACCGGCCGCGAAGGAGGCAAACCGAAGGTGGCCATGATCTCCTCGCCCGAGACCGGCGGCTGGAAATTGCGTATGCGGTCTTTCTCTTCGATCTGCACCAGTTTTTCGCGTACCCGGCGGAAGTTATGCAGGTAACGGCGTACCTTTTCGGGATTCTTGCTTGTGATGTCGGCTTCGCACAGTTTCATCAGGTCGTCGACATCGTCGCCGGCGTCAAACAGCAGGCGGCGGACGGCTGAGTCGGTCACCTCCTCGTCTGCCAGCGCAATCGGACGCATGTGTAATACCACCATCTTCTGCACATAGTGCATTTTTTCATTCATCGGCAGTTTCATCCTCCGGAAAATGTCCGGCACCATTTTCGCACCTATGAAATTGTGGTTGTAAAACGTCCAACCCTGCCGGTTGTCGAACCGCTTGGCGACGGGCTTGGCAATGTCGTGGAGGAGCGCGCTCCAGCGCAGCCACAAGTGGTCGGACGTTTGGCACAGCCGGTCGAGTACCATCAGCGTATGCGCAAAATTATCCTTGTGCCCGATGCCTTCCTTTGTCTCCACCCCTTTCAGGGCACAGAGTTCCGGGAAAATAAGCTCCAGCAGTCCGCAGGCGTCCAGCAACTCGAAACCCACCGAAGGCCTGGGCGAAAGGATGATCTTGTTTAATTCCTCCGCAATGCGTTCCCCGGAGACGATCTCCATACGCTGCCTGTTGCGCAGGATGGCCTCGAACGTATCGGCGTCGATAAAGAAACCCAATTGCGAGGCAAACCGCACGGCACGCATCATCCGCAGGGGATCGTCGCCGAAGGTCGCATCCGGGTCTGCCGGGGTCACGATACGTAACGCCTCCAGGTCATCCAGCCCGCCGAAAGGGTCAATCAACTCGCCAAAACGTTCCCTGTTCAGGCATAGCGCCAGCGCATTGATAGTAAAGTCGCGCCGGTTTTGATCCTCCTCCAGCGTACCGTCTTCCACGACAGGCTTCCGGCTGTCCCGGGAATAGGATTCTTTGCGTGCCCCCACAAACTCCAGTTCCAGTCCGCCGGCCTTTACCTGCGCCGTACCGAAACGCCTGAAAACAGTCAACTTCGCCCCCTTGCCTAATTTCCGGGCAACCGCCTTCGCCAGTTCAATCCCGCTACCGAGCGTCACAATATCCACGTCCTTCGAGGGCCGGCGCAAAAACAAATCCCGCACAAACCCGCCAATCACATACGTTTCCTGTCCCATGGCCGCAACCACATCCGCAATCATCCCAAACACCGGCTCCGACAGATACCCGGCTATCTCTTCCTTGTTATAATACATTCTCTTTCTTCTATTTCCAACACCGCAAAAGTAGGGATAATTATCGAAATCCGGGCGGAGGGGGCATTGGTTTGGAATGGAGCATGGAAAATGGAGAATAAACAGGTTCCCCTGTGACGAAATGCTGAGTTCCTCATTACGCAGTGTTGCGAAAAGTATGCTGCCATATTAGGGAAGCCGACTTCCCCGCATTATACTGCACGCGGCTTTGTACATAAACATTTGTGTATGAACAGAAAATTAGTGATGACAGATGGA
>JAISOP010000167.1 GCA_031275525.1 Tannerella sp. | reverse complement strand
TGATGTGATTGGAATGATTTGTTGATTCATTATGGCCCTCACAAAAATCATTCCAATCCTATAAATCATACAAATCATATAAATCACAGTTCAGACAAAGGCCGGAAAATAGTGGTTAGCGGTGAGTGGTGAGTGGTGAGTGAAAATTCGCCCACTAACCACTAACCACTAACCGCTAATATTTTGACGCCTTCCCTTCGCTGCTTAACGGCTCACCGCCCTCGGCGACGACAGGCGGTACGATGACCTTACGCCACTGCAACCGCTCTACGATGATTTTAATGATCATCCGGCGTTTACGCTGAGAAAGTGACAGGTGTGGAGCGAAGCTTTGGGGGCTTTTAGGGCTTTTAGGGCTTTTAGGCCCCGGGGAACTGAACTCCACGGAACCGATCTTGTACAAAATTATAAACCTCTCCCCCCGACTCCCTCCCCACAAGGGGAGGGGGGGGCGGAGCGTCGGTCACAGGGTTACCTGAATGTCTTTCCATGTTTGTTCGCGTTGCGAACAATTGATTCCAATTATTTATTCGCGTTGCGAACCGGAGGGCCTGAATCCTTGAACGGGGTCGTTAATGATCAATAATAAATCAGAAATTATCCCGTCGCTGCCGGAATAATGAATACTTTTACGGCGGATTTGAAAATAATATATCTCTGGAACCATCCGAGGAAGATAGATACAAGCGTCGAACCGTTCAGCGCAGCACATTCCCTGCTGACGGCCCCGTCTGCGCGAGTGGAGCGGAATATTTTTATAGCTATGAACCCTTTAAAATAAAACGCCTATGGAATAAGAAAGAATATTGTACAAGTATCGGAAAAAAAAACGGACGCTACCGTTTATGCCGTCCGTCCGGTGAGGATGAATCGCTTCCTGAAGTGTAAATGTTGAAGGAATAGAAAGGGGGGGATGATTTTCACCGGGAGTATATCAATTAAGTTATTAATAAATTAAATCAGTGATTAGATGAAACATGAAATATCTTTTTTTCAAATGCCCACATTCAAATATACGGTTAGAAAACTAATATGGGCTTTTATGATGTGTACCGGGACAGGCGCGGCGATGGCCGGCATGACGTATTCCCCGGAGACGGAACTTGCTTCCCGTTTCGCGGAGGTGTCCACCAGGGAGGTGGTCGGTGAAATGGAAGAGCGGAGTGAAAAGCAGTTGTCCGCTTCTGTGGCGCCGGAATATCTTCCGGAACGGCAGCAGGACAGGAGGAGCATCGCCGGCACGGTGACCGATGCCAGTGGCGAGGTGGTGGGCGCCAATATTATGGAGAAGGGAACAACCAATGGTACGATTACCGACGCGAATGGCCGGTTTTCGCTCAACGTGTTGCCCGGCGCCACGCTGGTGGTTTCTTTTATCGGGTATCATACGCAGGAAATAGCCGTTGGCGACCGGAGTAGCCTGGACATTCTGCTGGTTGAGGATACCCAGATGATGGATGAGGTGGTGGTGACCGCCTTCGGACAGAAGCGCGAGTTGAAGACGCTGGGTTATTCGATCAGCAGCGTCTCGGCCAAGGAACTAACCGTAAGCGGGGTGGCGATGAACCCGATCCAGTCGCTCTATGGAAAGGTGTCCGGGGTCACGCTCCGCCAGGGCGCTTCGGGGCCTACGGGCGGGATTGACTTCAAAATCCGGGCGGCGGCCGGCCTGGAGAGTTCGGCCAAGACACGACCGCTGTTTGTGGTGGACGGTACGCCTATCTTTGACGAGGAGTCGGGTTTTGGGGTGAACAACCGAACGTATGACTACGGCTCCGGAATCAATGACCTCAATCCCGAAGATATTGAGTCGATGGACATCCTGAAGGGCGCCAAAGCTTCCGTACTGTACGGCAGCCAGGGGGCCAACGGGGTCGTTTTGATTACCACCAAGAGCGGCAAGGACAAGCAGGGGCTGGGCATTGACTTTAGTTACCAAAGCACCATCGAACAGCCGAAAACGTATATGCAGTTCCAGAACACCTACGGGCCGGGGACTTCTCCCTACGAGACGCGGGAAACGATCGAGATCGGGGGGCGGACTTACGGGAAAGCGCTCACCTCGCAGCGCAACTTCGGGCCGGCGTTCAACGGGGAGGATATCTACTGGTACGACGGCCAGGTGAGACCCTACCTGGCGGAGGGAACAGGGATTGCCAACGGCGGCAGCGACGCTTTTATGTCCAATTTCAGAACCGGTTTTTCCAACCAGGCGACCTTTGCCATTGCCGGCAACGGCGGTTTCGGGAATGCCCGCCTGGGGTATACCTACTATGACTACCAGGGTATCCAGGACAATTTTAGCCAGAAGAAGAATTCCATCAGCTTTGCCTCGACACTGAAACCTTCCAAACGGGTCAGCGTGGACGTCAATTCCAACATCTACTTTATCAATACGGTCAACCGTATGGGGCAAACCAATAACATGGTACAGGGTTTCCAGCGCGACGTGCCCTACAATGAGTTCAAGGAATATTACAAAATCACGGATCCCGAGGACCGGAACTATGGCTACAAAACCAACCTGGAGGCTCGCGGCTGGCCGACGGGGTATTATTACCTGAAGGAATATCTGGGCGGATTCTGGGACCGGGACCGGAACCGCGAAACGGACGACAAGTTTCACATGGTGGCCTCGGTGAAGCCTACGATCCATTTCACGAACGAGGTCTATTTCATAGGCTATGCCGGAATCGACTACACCGACATTGACTACACCACCCAGTTGGGCGTCACCCAGGTGTATCCCCAGATCAACGGCGGTAAATATGGCTTTGAACGGAGGAATACGAAGGTGCAGGAGTATCGGGCCTTCTTGAATTTCGAGAAGCCGTTTGCGAACGATCGCCTGGGCGTTCACATCTATGGGGGGCCGTTGTACCGGTCGTTGAAGGAAAATACCATCTATACCGGGACGGAAGGCAACTTGTTGTATCCGGACTGGTTCCATATCAAGAACCAGGATCCCTCGAACTGGCCGTCTGCCGGATCCTGGGACAAGGTGTTGAACAATACTTTCTACGCCACCAGCATGTATTCCCTGCTGGGGGTAGCTACCTTGTCGTGGGACGACGGGATTTACCTGGAACTGAACGGGCGTAACGACTGGTCCTCGACGTTGCCTGTGGAAAACAATTCCTATTTCTACCCGGGCGCCGCCCTGACGTGGATTCTGTCGAAATACGTCCGCGTGCCGGAGATGCAGTTCGCCAAAGTCCGCATGTCATTTGCCGACGTCGGGCGCGAAGCTCCCACGGCGCATTATGCTTTCCAGAGCTACACCTCCAGCAAACTGAACGGGACGGATGCCTACAAGGTCGAAGCCCAGAGCAGTTTGTTTGCCGGGGCGTTGAAACCTGAACGGAAACGGGAACTGGAAGTCGGTTTCGACGTGCTCTTCTTCCCCGAAGCGCGTTTAGGCCTGGACGCGTCGTTCTATACGAATAATATCTATGACCAGATTATGGCGATCCCCCTTTCGCAGGTGACCGGCGCTACGGAAATCAAAATTAATGCCGGGAACGTGCAGAACTGGGGATATGAACTGCAATTGAAAGGTACGCCTGTGCTGACGAAGGATTTCCGGTGGAATGTGATCTTCAACACGGCCAACCAGTATTCCAAAATCAAGAAACTCTATCCCGGTATTACGCAGAAAAATGTGTACGATATAGGGGGACAGACTTATGTGCAGGCTCGTGAAGGACAGCGCGTGGGGGACATCTGGGGACATGCCGTACGGCTCTCGCCCGACGGACAGCGGATTGTCTCCGGCGCCTCCTATTCGCTCGACGACAAAAACCTGTCGAAGATGGGAAACGTCTTTCCCGATTTCCTGGGAGGCTTGACCACGGATCTGACCTACAAGGATTTTTCGCTCAACCTCGTGTTTGACTACAAATTCGGCGCCACCCTGTTCTCGTGGACCAACTACTGGATGCTCTACAACGGCATCAGCATGGAGTCCATGCAGTATCGCGACGAAGCGCACGGCGGTATGGCCTACTATATCAATGCCAACAATGAAAAGGTGGCTTGGCAGCATGACCAGTCGGCGCCGGCCGAATCGAAGGACCAGCACGTTTATCATGACGGCCTGATCCTGCCGGGCGTGGTGGAACGGGTGGAAAACGGGAATACAACCTATACGCCCAATACGCAGATCGTATCCGCACCCGAGTATTACAGCAGTTACGCCCGTTGGACGAATGAAACGATGAATGCGGTGGACAGCAAGTTCAAAAACGACTACATCAAGGTGCGTGAAATCGGGTTAACCTACACCGCTCCGCGCAAGGTGGCCCGGAAACTGTTCGTGCAGAACCTCCGCGTCACCCTGTTTGCCCGTAACTTGTGGTACTTATACAAGACGCTGCCCAACCTGGATCCGGAATCGGCTATGGGTACCAATTCGTATATCGAATTTTCACCCAACCCGACACAGCAAACCTTTGGGCTGAACATCGGAATAGGACTTTGAACATGAACCGAGTTGATAATGATAGAATGACAAATGAGGAAACTTATGAAAAAGATTTATTATATACTGATAGCAGTAGCGGCAGGTATGGGTATGACCGGCTGCCAGTCCGAACTGGAAGAAAACTTTAAGGACCCGGGCGTCTATGCGCCGACAACGGAAGTGGTCAGCGGCATGTTTACCACGCTGGCCAGCAACGGACGTACCGGATTTGTGTACGACTACGGCGACTGGTGGCACCAGGCCGACGCAGGAGGGTATCTCTGGTATTGCGAGTTGTATGCCAGGTACTACGGGACACGTTATGCCTGGCTGGCCGATTTGGCCGACCCTAAAAACAGTTATGACCCGGACGGCCTGCAGAACACGGTCTTCAACGTCACCTACAGCAATTTCAAGGAACTGCCCCTGATGAGCCTCGAACTGGCCAAGCTCTCCGAAGAGGAACAGAAGGATTTGACGATCTACGTGGCGCTTGCGGAGTTGCTCTTTAACACCCGCATCACCTGGTCGGTGGACATATACAACAGCATTCCCTATTTCGATGCCCTCAAAGGGATCGAAGGCGTCTTTTTTGCCGCCTACGACGACCCGAAGGAAATCTACCTGAATGCGCTGGATGTGATCAAGAAGCGATCGGACGAGTTGATCTCTACCTACGAAGGAATGTCGGACGAGGGGAAAAAGAAATTCACCACACAGGATGTGATCTTCCGGGGCGACGCCAGGAAGTGGCTGGCATACGCCGACGCCATGCGGCTGCGGCTGGCCGTGCGCATTTCGGGCGTGCTGCCGGACGAGGCCAGGACGATCATCGGGGAGGTGCTGTCGCGCGGTAACCTGCCGACCGAAGACCTCGAGATTGAGCCGCAGGAGTGGTTCCGTTCCAACCGGAGCGCCGGCGACGGCGGTACCTACCGCCGGGCAATGAGGGAACGCGATTATGCCGGGTTCATTCCGCCCCTGCTCACCGAAATCATGTCGCGCGATGGGAAAGACGAATACACGCCCGGGGTCGATGATCCCCGTATGCCGGTGCTCTTTACCGGCGCCAAAGGGTCGGACCTTGCGACGGGTCTGTATGTCTTCCGTCCCGCCAACATGGACTGCGAATCGGCAACGGTACTCTACAACGACGGAGGCGGAGCCGGTGGGGAATATGGTTACATTACGGACTACAATTCTTATGTGGACCCGGAACGTTACATCAAAACCAACTGGTACATGTGCTGGAACATCGCCACCTATCCCTGGAATCATGACCCGCTACCGGCCTTCACGGTAGGCGAAGTGGAATTGCTGAAAGCCGAAATCGCGCTCAAAAACCTGGGCAATACCGGCGCCACGGCCGAACAGCATATCTACAATGCCATCCTCCATTCGACCGATTACTGGTATCGCCACAATGCCTACAACCAATGGGTGGGTACCGGCGCGGATCCGAGTCCGGAGGTGAGGCAGTTCCTGCAACCCGCAAAACCGGATGCCGCCACGATTGCCGCATTTGCGGACGTCGTGAAAAACGATTACCTCGGAGCCGCCGATGTGGAAGCCAAAATGGAGATTATCATGCAGCAAAAGTATGTGCATCTCAATGTCCACAACCCGCAGGAACTCTTTACGGAGCTTCGGCGCACCCGTCATCCGAAACTCAATCCCCTTGTGTTTAACGCCTCGACCGTTATTCACACGGTGGTCAACCGGATTCCGTATCCACAGTCCGAATCGGCTAATAATTTCGAACAGTATTCGAAAGTCATGGACCAGGATAACTTCACCTCGCCCATCTTCTGGATGGACAAGCCTGAAGTTTCGTTTTATAAATATTGACCGGCCCATAGTTGAAGGGAGAATGGATGTGAGATCCATTCTCCCTTCTCCATTCAACACAGTACGGTCTTTTTCGTACATAAAACCCGCCTTTCGTACAAAACTCCCCTACAGTTCGTGCAGCATTGCGGGGAAATTCTATCTTTGCCGCTGTTTTTGTAGCAATCAATTTGTATAGATTTTAAAGATATGCCATTTACGGGTAAAAATAGAAGAGGCTTGTTCTTCAGGTACACCACCACTGCTACCGCCCTACGGACGGGCGATTCGGAGGCGGGGTCTTCCGTATTATTAAAATCCTCCCCTTCTCCCTCTCCATACAAAAACAAACAAAAATAAGATAGCATGAATCATACTGAAAACGAAAGTGCATTGTCGAAAATCTCTAAAGACAGAGAGCGGACCAATATCTTAAAAAAACACGAACAAAATTTACTCGCATACCTTGTACAGCGTATTCCTTTGTGGATGAATTCGGATATGCTGACCGCCATTGGTTTGGCAGGCAGTTTTGTTACGGCGGCAAGTTTTATTCTTGCTTCCTATTTTCATCGAAGTTTACTGTTATTCGGCATATTGGGCTTTGCACTCAATTGGTTTGGCGATTCGCTCGACGGTCGGTTGGCTTACTTTCGCAATAAACTGCGTAAATGGTATGGTTTTTCGCTGGATTTTACAGTCGATTGGCTGACTAATATCCTGATTGGCCTGGGTTACATCGTCTATGCCAACGGCAAATGGGAACTCTTGGGTTTCGGCTTTGTGGTATTGTACGGTTGGGCGATGATAACAGCCTTGTTGAGGTATAAAATCACAGACAAATACACTATTGATTCCGGAATTTTAGGTCCTACCGAAGTAAGGATTATCATTTCGCTCATCCTGGTGTTTGAAGTTATCCGGCAAGGCTCTATTATCTATTCCGGTATCCTGGCCTGTGTCGTTTTGTTTACAATAAATATTATAGACTCAATAAAACTGCTCCAAATTGCTGACAAGAGAGACAAGGAAGAAAAGGAATCCAAGCCATCGGCGTAAGATTCTCAAAAGATTAGAAACGTTCGTCCGAGCGCAGTTTTCCGCTTTCGTATGCGGGATGTGCGACTATTGTATTATGATCCTGTTGACGGAATACGTCAAAATATACTATATAATTTCCATCGCCATTGCCTGTATTCTGGGCGCCATCATGAATTTTTCCGTGAACAAAATCTGGACTTTTTATTCGAAAAACAGTTCATACAAGTTCTCGCTTTTTCAACAATTGTGGCGATTCCTGTTTGTCGTGATAAACAGTATCGGACTGAAAATGCTCGGGACCTACTTATTAACCGATTATGTTCATATTGATTACAAAATAAGCCGGATCATTACCGATATCGTCGTCTCTGTCTTTTATAATTATATGTTACAGCGATATTGGGTCTTCAGGAACAGACAAACGTCTGTCTGATCGACGTGTAAACATTCGCAATTCACGGACGGAAATGGCCGTTCAATCAAAAAATACAGTACCTTTGCGGGAGTTAAAAGGGTTCTTTGAGGTTTTGCGGAAACAAATTCGTCCGGCGATATACAACCTGCAGCCGGCCATCCGCTATTGCAGCCCAAAGTATCGGATAACGGCACATCACCGGTTTGAAACAGTTTACCGACAGGTAATTCAAAGCAGCCGAAGGTCAGAAAACAAACAGACTTATTTAGAAAGAGAAGTATGATTACAAACATAAAAAGGAATCTTATGCAAAGAACGAAACGCCGGTATCCGGAGGCTCGCGAGGCTCGACACACGCCGATTGTGCGGACGACGGCCTCGAAGCGCGTCGCAGACCACCGTATCCGTAGCGGCGGAGCGGGTACGCTGCACGCCCTCCGCCGGAACGACGACATTCACCTGCTATCCGCTATCAAGTCATGAACTACTTCCCATCCATCACCCACGAAGAGATTGCCGACATGCCGGGGGAGGTATTTCCCGGACAAATCGTCGTGATCGACCGGCTGGCGGACGTGAAAAAAGCGCTTGCCACGCTGGAGGCTTCCGCTCCGGTGGGCTTCGACACGGAGACGCGCCCCAACTTTTCTAAAAAAGATCATCACAAAGTGTGCCTGATGCAGCTTTCGAGCAACGAAGTCTGCTACCTCTTTCGCCTGAACCAGCTGAGGGGAATACCCGGACCGCTGAAGGCGTTTCTGGAGAACCGGGAGATTACCAAAATCGGGCTTTCGCTGCCGGACGATTTCCATGCGTTGCGCAAGTTGACGCCGATTGAACCGGACGGCTTCATCGACCTGCAGAAATTCGTGCAGCCGTTCGGCATCCAGGAGGCCGGCTTACGGAAAATTTATGCCATCCTGTTCGGCCGGAAAATATCCAAGCGGGCACAGCTGAGTAACTGGGAAGCCAATACGCTGACCGGTTCCATGCAGCAGTACGCCGCACTGGACGCCTGGGCCTGCCTGCGGATTTACCAACAACTCACCGCACAGCCATGAACGGCCCCCGCATCTGCCTCAAACCCGGGAAGGAGGAATCGCTCCTGCGGTTCCACCCGTGGGTATTCTCCGGCGCCATTGCTTCCATTGAGGGACATCCGGAAGAAGGTGATACGGTCGAAGTCTTTGCCGCCGACCGCACCTTCCTGGGGATGGGTCATTACCAGATAGGGAGCATCGCCGTACGTATCCTGTCGTTCCACCGGATCGACATCGACCCTGTCTTCTGGGCCAAACGGCTGCGGACGGCCTGCAAGCTGCGCCGCACACTCGGACTGCTCGGCGTCCCCGGCAACGACACCTGCCGCCTGGTTTACGGCGAGGGCGACCGCCTGCCGGGACTCATCATCGACCTCTACGGCGCGACGGCCGTCATGCAGGCTCACACGGTAGGAATGCACCGCGCCCGCATCGCCCTTGCCGGCGCCCTGAAGGAGGTATTGGGCGAAAGCTTGCAGCATATCTACTACAAATCGGAGGGGACGCTGCCCTTCAAGGCCGCGCTGGAGCCGGAGAACGAATCCCTGTATGGCCGGACGGATGCAGAACCGATTGCGCTTGAGAAGGGGTTGCGTTTTCACATCGACTGGCTGAAAGGACAGAAAACGGGTTTCTTTATCGACCAACGTGAAAACCGCCTGCTGCTGGAGCAGTACGCCCGCGACCGTTCCATACTGAACCTGTTTTGCTACACCGGCGGTTTCTCCGTTTACGCCCTGCGCGGCGGCGCCGGCCTCGTCCATTCGGTGGACAGCTCGGCGAAGGCCATCGCCCTCACGGAAAAAAATGTCGCGCTGAACTTCCCGGACAACACACGTCATTGTGCCTTTGCCGCAGATGCGTTCGACTTCCTGGAGAAAACGGGCGAAGACTACGATTTAATCATCCTGGACCCTCCGGCCTTTGCCAAGCATAAAAACGTACTCCGCAACGCCCTGCAGGGATACCGGAAACTCAATGCCCTGGCCCTTGAGAAAATCAAACCGGGCGGGATTCTGTTCACCTTTTCCTGTTCACAGGTAGTCAGCCGGAACGACTTCCGGTTAGCCGTCTTCAGCGCCGCCGCCCAGTCTGGCCGTCCTGTCCGCATCCTGCACCAACTCGCACAACCGCCCGACCATCCCGTCAATATCTATCACCCCGAAGGCGAATACCTCAAAGGCCTGGTACTGGAAGTGGAATGAAGGGCGCCGGGGCGGCAAGCATTTTCCAACCTCCGGGTTGAATCTTCCAACCTCGAACTCGAACAAATCTATGCTCTTTGAGCGCAGCGAGTTCATAGGGAACCGCTAAAAAGGCTCGTTTTTTTTTGAATCATTGAATCTACCTTGACAGTTCCTAATCCTTTTTGCTCCGGAGCTGTTCCGTTTCCAGGCGGTGACGCTTGATTTCGCGTAATTGCGCCTCAAATTCCTCATGATGCTGGCGGTCGAGTGCAGCCGCGAGGTCTTCGGTGGTGAGCGGCATGGAGAAGGTCGGTTCAAGTCCGAAAGGCCGGTCAGCAAGCCTGCCGGCAGGATCGAAAATTGAAACAATGATTCCATTTCTCTGATAATTAGTTTATTATTAATTCTGAAAATAAAACCGGCAGGTGTAAAACGCCCGAAAACTCACAAGAGGATTTTTTTTCTTCTCGAGAAAACGTTTCTTCCTCTCGAGAAGATTTTTTTTCTTCACGAGAAAACGTTTTCATTTGCACGTAAAAAAGTT
>JAISOP010000087.1 GCA_031275525.1 Tannerella sp. | reverse complement strand
TCTGGCCTGGGGCGCAGATTTTGACAGGCGCCATATCAGAAAGCGCGGAATATTACACCCGTTCCATTCCGGCCACAGGAGCGACCAAGGCAGTGCTGGTATATGACGCCGTCATTCCTTCCGGCGCGGCTGTAACGCCCAGAATCAGGAAAGATGACGAATCATGGACGGCGCTCACCGCCGATGGAACCACACAGCAGGGCGACGGGCTGGTTGAATATCGTTTCAAAACCGCTCTTTCCAATGTGAACGAGATCAAGATCAAATTCATCCTGACCGGGAACAGCGCGGCGCGCCCGGTTGTGCGCAACATTCGCCTGATGGCGGTGATATAGGGAGGCATGTATGAGTACGAACAACAGAACTGAACATCTCGACCTTCCTCTGCCGCATCAGGACAATCTGCTGGAGGATGATGTTCAGCGTCTGCGCGAGTCGCTGACGGAACTGGACGCCCATGCGGATCAGACGGATACGCTTCTTGCCGCCAAGGCTGACGCGGCCGCGACCGCGGCGGCTCTCGCAACCAAAGTCGACGCTTCAGCGATGGAAACCGCCCTTGCGGGAAAGTCGGACGCGCAAAGCACTCAAGCGGCAATCTCCAGCCATGCCGCCAAATCCGCTGTATCCGAAGTAGGGCATGTACGGCTGGCAACGGATGCGGAAGCGGCTGCGGGAGAAATAACCGACAAGGCCGTCAACCCGAAACAGATCAAAGCCGCCGCCGATGCCGTGACCGCCGCCGTCACCGACACGTCCAGAGAGGAGCACGCCGCTTCCTATAAGTCTTCCGGTTCCAGCGCGGCAAACACAGGCTTCAAACTGCTCAATGATGCGGACATTGGGACGCTTTTCGGAAAAATCGACAACGTGACTTTGGCGAGTTCAGGTTCCGGCAACTTCATCGGCAGTATCGGGGTAGCCATCAACGGCAAAACCGCCCAGATCACCCAAAACAAGATCGGCCCGACCTATTGTTCCCACTGCGGCTACTGCTCTTACTGCACATATTGCTCCCATCCGGCGACCAACAACGCCAACCAGTCAAGCTACAGCACGACCGTCGCCACATATTCATTGGAGGGAGGCGGATCTTCGACCTTTACGTTGCGCAGGACAAACTGTAACTGCAATTGTAATTGCGGAGGATAAGGAGGCGGGCATGTTGAGGGGGTCTTTCAACGTCAACCGTGGAAACACGGTTCATAGTATACTGCAGGTGGAAACCGACAGGCTGCTCGCCGGTCTTGCGACTGAAGTTCCCGAAGATTATCCCGGCGCATCGGAGGGCGAAGACCTTGATGCCTCCCTTGCCGGAAAGCGCGTGTATGTTTCCACATTAGAATACACACTGGCTCAATTCCGGGCGAGAAGCGATTTTAAAGCCGTCACCGCCTGGGATTTATGCAGCCGGAATGTGGATGTCATGGATTGGCGCAATCTATCCGGACGCACTCTGTCTGAGCGAATATCGTCCGGGCTGGCCATGCGGCTGGGCTCGGAGGATGCGCTGATACATATGTACGTTCCTTTCGGCGACTCTGATTTTCAGGATATGGGCTACAAAATCATCCTTCTTTCCGGGCAAAGCAGGATTTTCAGCAATCTGCCTTTTGTGGAGCTGACCCATGAACAGCATCTGTCGCCCACACTGTTTTTTCCCGAATTGGAATTATCCGGTCCGGATGCGATGCCTCCGGACAGCGCAGCGGAATTCATGTGTAGTCCCTTTTATGAGAAAGCGCCGACCATGCGCGCTTTACAGGTCGATCTGGAAAATATCAACGGATACCTGCCAAAAACACGCCTGAATCTGACAGGGCCGGAAACATTCAAGATTCATTCTTTTGGTCTTGAGCCCGGCGATGAAATCAAAATCAAGGCCGGTTTCCGGTATCGCCCGGCTGTTGTTGAAAAAATAGTGAGGATAATGTGATGATTGACTGTGTCATGCGTGGGCGGGACGGCTCGAAATATATCCTTCAGTATGACCCTCGGAAAAATGTTCTGTCACGGAATGGAGAACCATACGGCAACGACACGAAATGCATTACGCCTCCGCGAAAATTCCTGGCCGTCCGATTATCGGTAGGGATGAAATGTAACTATCGTTGTCGCTATTGCCTGGTGGAAGCGATGAAAAAAGAGTGCGCGTCAGCACCGGAGGTTTTGTCGCCCGCTGTTTTAACGCGGGAAGTTTTGCGTTTTGCCGGAGACAGGGAAATCGGCTCAGTGCAATTTTGGGGCGGCGAACCGCTTCTCCATGAAAATTTTGAGCGGATCAAAGCCCTGCACAGAGCTTTGGTTTCCGCCGGGCAAATGTCCACGGATTTTTTTCTGAGCACGAACGGCAGTCTGCTTTACGGAGATCGCCTTGACTGGCTGCTGGAAAACAACATCGCCGTCGCCGTATCCTGGGATGGACCGGGGCAACATCTGCGGGGGCCGGATATTTTTCAGGACGACCGCGTGATGCATTCCGTGCGGACTCTGATGCGTTCCACTCCGGACAGGCTTACCTTCAACCCGGTGATGACATCTGAAAACCGTTCATACGGCGATTACGTCAAATTATTGGAAAATACGTTGGGCCAAAAAGATTTCAGACTCAGTGAAGCGAAGCTCTCGACCATCGGCGATGACGCGGCATGGGACTGCCGGGTGCCTGAAGACGCGCTCCCAGCGTATTCCAGTGATTACTACCAATTTCTGCTCCAAGACAAAGGAACGCGTCTCGGTGTCCA
>JAISOP010000013.1 GCA_031275525.1 Tannerella sp. | reverse complement strand
TTCCAATTCATCGTAACGGCTCGCCGCTAAGGCCAAATATTCTTCTCGTGTCATAGCTGTTTGTGTTATAGTTCGTTTGCAAATGTAAGCGATTTAAACGACAATTTGAAATGCACCCTTTTCGCATTCCTTCAGCCCGAAAATGATTACATACCCCGGTATGCGCACATTTTCGGGTTTTGTACTGCAAAAAACATTTCCCGTAAATTCGGATGGTTTATTTCTTGACAACTCCTAAGGAATTCACCCTTGTTACCGGTCTTTCCACTATCACAAAGCGTTCTTTTCCGGTGAAATTCAGCATCCTTTTTGCCGGAGGTATTCACGGGCACAGAAGTCCAGTTCGTCGTACCAGTCCTGTCCGAACTTGCGGATGAACGGTTCGCGCAGGAAGCGGTAGGCCGGAAGACGTTTCCCGGCGCCACAGCGTTCTGCGCTGCCGCATATCTTCCAGCGATGGTAATTGACCGCCAGGGAGGTTCGGTAGCGTGTCACGCGGGCCGGATAAAGGTGGCAGGACACCGGTTTGAGGAAATCAATGCGTTTTTCACGGCAGGCCCTTTCGATGGCGCAACCGCAGACGCCGGCGGCATCGTAGCAGGTGAAGACGCAGTCTTTCCCGTCAATGATCGAAGTAACCATCTGGCCATCGTGATCCCGATAGCCGATTCCCTGCCGGCGGATGACCGCCTGTGCCTGGGGCGAGAGGTCGTCCCAAAGCACAGGTAGCAAACTGCGTAAACGGTCAAACTCCGCTTTTTCCAGCGGCGCTCCGGCCTCGCCCTCGACGCAGCACGCGCCCCGGCACTGTGCGGGGTCACAGCAGAAAAAGCGTTCGATCAGTTCCAGACTGACTAAGGTATCACCGATTTGAATCATGCCGGGCAAAGTGAAAGGTTCGGCACTCGTTTCACGCCTGAATCAGGCTGTGTCCCGTCATCTCCTTTGGCTGGGGCAGGCCCAGGACGCTCAGCAGCGAAGGGGCTACATCGGCCAGGATGCCGTCGGACACTTGGGCCTCCCTGCGGTCCGTTACATAGACGAACGGTACCGGGTTGAGCGAATGTGCCGTGTTGGGCGAGCCGTCTTCGTTGAGGGCATGGTCGGCATTGCCGTGGTCGGCGATGATGATGGCCTCATAGCCGTTCGCGCGGGCCGTCTCCACCGTTTCCTTCAGGCAGGCGTCCACCGCCGTCACCGCTTTCTCGATGGCAGCATACACACCGGTGTGGCCGACCATGTCGCCGTTGGCGTAGTTGCAGACAATGAAATCGTACTGCTGTGTTCGGAGGGCTTCCACCAGTTTGTCTTTCACCTCGTAGGCGCTCATCTCGGGTTTCAGGTCGTAGGTCGCCACCTTGGGCGAGGGCACCAGGATACGGTCCTCGCCCTCGAAAGGCGCTTCGCGTCCGCCGTTGAAGAAGAACGTCACATGGGCGTATTTCTCCGTTTCGGCGATATGCAATTGTCTTTTCCCCTGTACCGAGAGGTATTCGCCCATCGTATTATCCACATTCTCCTTGTCGAACAGGACATGCAAGCCCTTGAACGTAGCGTCGTAGGGCGTCATGGTGAAGTATTGCAGGTTGGCAACGGTCTGCATCCCGGCCTCCGGCAGGTCCTGTTGCGTCAGCGCAACGGTCAGTTCCTTGGCGCGGTCGTTGCGGAAGTTAAAGAATATGACCACGTCGCCCGCTTCAATGACGGCCACGGGCTTGCCGTTTTCCGTGTGTACGATCGGTTGGACGAATTCGTCCGTAACCCCGTCGGCATACGACTCCGCCATCGCCGTGACCATACTTTCCGACGGCTTTCCCACGCCTTTGACCAGCAGGTCGTAGGCTTCCTTCACGCGTTCCCAGCGTTTGTCGCGGTCCATCGCGTAGTAGCGGCCAACGATGGAGGCGATCTTGCCCCCGGTGGTTTGCAGGTGGTTTTCGAGCGCTTCAATAAAACCCTTGCCACTCCTGGGGTCGGTGTCGCGACCGTCCATAAAGCAATGGACAAAGGATTTTTCCAGGCCGTAATGCTTTGATATTTCCGTCAGTTTCATCAGATGGTCCAAGGAACTGTGTACGCCGCCGTCGGACACCAGGCCGAGGAAATGGATGGGCTTGCCATGGGTTTTGGCATATTCGTACGCACGTCGTATCTCCGGATTCTCCAGGATGGAATTGGTTCGGCACGCCAGGTTGATTTTCACCAAATCCTGGTAAACCACCCGTCCGGCCCCGATATTCAAATGGCCTACTTCGGAATTGCCCATTTGTCCGTCCGGCAATCCCACCTTTTCGCCCGAGGCCTGCAAGCGTGAATGTGGATAGTTGGCCAACAAGGAGTCCCAATAGGGCGTTGGCGTACAATAAATGACATCATCTTTTTGTTGATCCCCGATTCCCCATCCGTCACAGATAATCAAAATCGCTTTTTTACTCATGATTCGCTTTTTTACTTTATGATTTTACTGCAAAGATAAGGATAAAATAAAGAATGGAGAATACCTCTCCCCCGACCCCTCCCCACAAGGGGAGGGGGGCGATTCGGCGGTCACATCTGTTATCCGAATGTCATTCCAATTGTTGCAACCGCAAGGGTTGCCCCTACGTCGTTGGCCGTCTATGTTGGGTTTGCTGTAGGGGCGTATCGCATACGCCCTCCCTTTCGGAATGGAGAATTGAGAATTGAATTAGTGGTTAGTCTCCTAATAAAGCATACAGCCCTCCGGAAATAACGTGCTCCAAGTGCCCCGAAAGAGGTATCTTTGCAAAAAAAGTTTCGAGCAAAAGAAACCGTATTCACAATGGTGCAAAGA
>JAISOP010000305.1 GCA_031275525.1 Tannerella sp. | reverse complement strand
CCAAGATTCACGGTTCGACGCCGGACGAAGTGCATTTTCACGAAGTCGGAGCCGTCGATTCGATTATCGACATTGTGGGCACGGCCATTTGCATTGACTTGCTGGCGCCGGACAAAATCTTCGCCTCCGTCTTGCACGACGGCCACGGGTTTGTCCAATGCCAGCACGGCACGATTCCCGTACCCGTCCCCGCCGTGACGGAAGTCCTGGCGGCCCGCGGCGCCGGCTTCAAGCAGCTGGACGTCGAAGGCGAATTGATGACGCCCACCGGCGCAGCCATCATTGCCGAACTGGCCGAGAGTTTCGGCCCGGCGCCGGAAATGAAAATCATTCAAACGGGCTATGGCGCCGGGACAAAGGATTTCCCCATTCCCAACCTGCTTCGAATCGTACGGGGCGAGCCGGTGACCGTCGCAATGCCGGAGCAGCACACCGTCACCGTCATTGAAGCGAACATCGACGACTCAACGCCCGAAATACTTGGCTACGTGATGGAACGGCTGTTCGAAGCCGGTGTGCGCGACGTGTTTTTCACGCCTGTATATATGAAGAAATGCCGTCCGGCCACGTGGCTCCACGTGCTTTGCGACGAGGCGGACGTCCCGGCAATGGAGCGCATCCTGTTTACCGAGACATCAACCATCGGCCTGCGGAAATACCGTGTAGAAAGGACGTGCCTGCCTCGCAGGGCGACCACCGTATCCACGCCCTACGGCGACGTCAGAGCCAAAGAAACGACGTTCGGCGACACCACCCGTATCTCCGTCGAATATGACGACGCCCGCCGCATCGCACGGGAAAAAGGCATCCCCTTGCAGGAGGTATATGGTGCACGGTCGAAAACCTCGAAAGATGGAACCTCCGGAGAATGATTCGCCCTGTCGCAGGATAAAACACGGAGGCGGAGCACACGGGAATGTTTCTCTCCGGAACTCTGTATAAGAAAAAGGTGACACGGAGAGCCACGGAGGAAGCAATAGAGTAGAGAAACGGATATCCCGAATTTATAAAGGAAAAATCATACCTCCTGCACCTTGCACCCTGCATCCTTTGAAACGGCATTCTCGATATGCGTCAGGATGGCAGCCCTGTCGTCCGGGTGAAACCAGCCGATACTTTTATCCCGCCTGAACCAGGTCATTTGTTTGCGGGCATAGACGCGTGTGTTGCGTTTGATTTTTTCGACAGCCATGTCTAACGGCCATTCCCCGTCGAAATAGTGGAACAGTTCCTTATAACCTACCGTGTTCAGTGCGTTGAGATGGCGGAAGGGATAGAGGCGGCGGGCTTCGTCGAGCAGTCCGTCCGCCATCATCCGGTCAACCCGCCGGTTGATGCGTTCGTAAAGTTCTTCCCGCGGCCGGGCCAGGCCGATTTGAATGATTTGGAAGGGGCGTTCCCGGACGGCACGCGTACAGAAAGAGGAATACGGCCGGCCTGTCATCCGGCAAATCTCAAGCGCATGAATGACCCGCTTGTGGTTCCTCCTGTCTATTTTTTGATAATGAACAGGGTCAGCCGTCTTCAGTTCTTCCAGGAGGAACGCCAGCCCCTCCTGTTCGTATTGCACCCAGAGCGCTTTCCTGATGTCGGGCGTCACGGTGGGAATCTCGTCCAGTCCCTTGCAGATGGCGTCGATATACATCATCGACCCGCCGGCCATCAGGACGACAGGGTGTGTCGCAAACAGTTTTTCCAAAAGGGCAAGGACTTCTTCTTCAAAGCGGCTGGCGCTGTAATAATCTTCCGGGGCAAGCGTGCCAACCATGTAGTGCCTGACGCGTGCCTGCTGTTCCGGCGAAGGAGCCGCCGTCCCGATGGACAGGTCGCGGTAGAGTTGGCGCGAATCGGCCGAAATGATGGGAGCGCCGAACGTTTCGGCCAGTTGCAGGCTCAGTTCCGTCTTCCCCGTGCCCGTGGGACCAAGCAGCACAAGCAAGCAAGGAGGTGCACCCAAAGGCACCTTGCGTTGTTCATCAATAACGTTCGTCGTCGTAGTAGCTGCCGCCGGAGGCTGGGTCGTCGTAATCGCCGGAAATGGAATCGAGTTCGTCGTCATTATAGGCTGCATCGCCGTAGAAATCTTCACCCACGTCGATGTGCTGGTCAAGCCGTTTTTCCATCTCGTCGATGGAAATAGACTGCGGGGGAGGACTGCCGATAGACAACGAACAGGTAGGCTTGTCGATATTCTGGCCCGTGATGATTTTGTTCAGTTCGATGAAAAACGAACGTTCCAGCAGGTAATCGAAGACGTACAGCAGTTTTTGATGTTCGTCTCCCAGCAACTCATCCAGTACAGTGTCTTCCATCAGATACGTGTCCACTTCGGAGGATGCGTCCATGTCGATGAGTGTGATTTCGGTCTTTTTGGTCCAGTCTTCATCGCAGATGAAAAAGGAACACATCTCGTCGTGCTTATACTTGGCGGCGTCCATAATGGCACGGTGCAAGTCAAGAAAAGTGGCATCGGGACTGATTTTTATTTCGCGCCTGAAATTGTCCACTTCGTCGGAAAGAATCAGAAATTGATATATCATACTTTAACTACATTTATTTCACGGGTCAAACATAAAAATTTATTGCCAATCATACACCCGCTATACCGCTTTTTATTCGTCGATCGATCCGCGGACAATGCCCCGCTTCGAGGTCTTGATGAAGTCCAGAATCAGGTTGCGTTCGACGCTCGGTTCATACTCGGTTTCAATACACTGGATGGCGTCCGTGTTGTTGAGGCCGCGGGTGTAGAGCGTGCGGTAGATGTCCTGGATGAGATATACCTGGTCGTTGGTGAATCCGCGGCGGCGCAGCCCGACGATGTTGATGCCGCAATAGACGATCGGTTCGCGTCCGATCAGCGTGTAGGGAGGGATGTCCTTTCCCACGCGCGACCCGCCCTGAATCATGACGTGCTTGGAGATGCGGGTGAATTGGTGAATCAGCGTGCCTCCGCTCACGATGGCGTAGTCGTCGATTTCGACCTCGCCGGCAATCTGGGCGGCGTTACCGATAATCACGCGGTCTTTCACCACACAGTCGTGGGCGACATGCGAATAGGCCATAATCAGGCAGTGACTCCCAACGACGGTTTTCCCCTTGGCGGCAGTACCCCGGTTGATGGTAGCGCACTCGCGGATGGTCGTGTGGTCGCCGATTTCGACGCAGGTCTTTTCGCCGGCAAACTTCAGGTCCTGCGGGATTCCACCCACCACGGCGCCGGAAAACACCTGGCAATTGTTTCCGATGAAGGTGCCGTCGAGTATGACGGCGTGAGGGAAAATGCGGCAGTTGTCTCCGATAACTACATCTTTTTCAATGACCACAAAGGGGTCAATCGTCACATTGTTCCCGATTTTTGCTTCGGGATGTATGACAGCTAAAGGGGAATGCATCATGTGCTATTTGTTTTTAATGATTTGTGCCATAAATTCGGCTTCGCAGGCCACTTTTTCACCGACGAACACGTGTCCTTTCATGGTGGAAATGCCCCGGCGGATGGGCGCCATCAACTCCAGCCGGAAAATCAGGGTGTCGCCGGGAACGATCTTCTGGCGAAACTTGACGTTGTCGATCTTCATGAAATAGGTGGAATAGCGTTCCGGTTCGTCAACCGAGTTGAGTACCAGCAGTCCGCCCGTCTGTGCCATCGCCTCGACCAGCAAAACGCCCGGCATGACCGGTTCCTGCGGGAAATGTCCCTGGAAAAAGGGTTCATTGACGGTTACGTTCTTGATGCCGACGATGTAATTGCCTCCGATTTCGATGATTTTGTCAACCAGCAGGAAAGGATAGCGGTGCGGAAGCAACTCGCGAATCCGGTTGATGTCCATGACGGGCGCCTGTTCCGGCAGATAGATAGGCGCCTGTATTTCATTCAACTTGACCTCCTTGCGAATCATACGCGCCAGTTGGTTGTTGATTTTGTGTCCCGGCCGGGTAGCGATGATGTGTCCGCGGAGAGGCTTTCCGATCAGTGCAATATCGCCGATTACATCCATCAGTTTGTGGCGTGCCGGTTCGTTCACGTACACGAGCGGCTTGTCGTTGACATAGCCCAGTTCTTTCATGTCCTGATGCGGCAGTCCCACCTCGTCGGCCAGCCGGTCCAACTCCTCTTGCGGCATCCGCTCGTCGTAGATAACAATGGCATTGTCCAGGTCGCCGCCCTTGATGAGGTTGTTTTCCAGCAGCATTTTCACTTCGCGGACAAAGACAAACGTGCGCGAAGTGGCCACCCCGGCGGCAAATTCGCTCAGGTCGTTCAATACGGCGTACTGGTTGAAAAGCACGGGCGAATCGTATGAAATCAGGACATTGGCGCTGAACTTTTCGTCGGGAAGGATGACCAGCGACGAGCCGGTTTGCGGGTCTGTCACTTCAATCTTGTGACGAACGATGTAATAGTCCCGCGGCGCGTTTTGTTCCACCTGCCCGGCTTTTTCGATGGCTTCCGAGAAGAATCGGGCGCTGCCGTCGAGAATCGGGAATTCCGGCGCATCCACTTCAATCAGGCAGTTGTCTATTTCCCACGCATAGAGCGCCGCCATCGCATGTTCGACGGTACTGACCTGTACGCCGTTTTTGGCAACGACCGTTCCGCGCTGCGTGTTTACCACGTTTTCGGCCAGGGCCTCAATCATGGGTTGTCCCTCTATATCGACGCGCTTTATCCTGTATCCATGATTTTCCGGCGCCGGGCGGAAGGTGATGTGAATCTCCAATCCGGTATGCAATCCTTTTCCCTGTAATGAAAATGCTGCCGCAAGCGTTTTCTGTTTCTGCATTGTACTATTTCTGTTCATGATTATTTTTTTTCAATTCGTCCACTTCTTTTTCCAGGCGGTTCAGTGTACGGTAAAGTTCCGGTAACTTGGCGAACACGACGTTTGAGCGGAAAAAGTCCCTTACCGGCAGTACCGGGCTGCCTATCACCGGCCCTGCCTGGGTGATGCTCCGGGCCACGCCGGACTGGGCGCCGATTTGTACGCGGTCGGCAATTTGAATGTGGCCAATCAGCCCGACCTGTCCGCCGAACATACAGCGCTCGCCGACTTTTGTCGATCCGGCAATACCTGTCTGCGCCGCGATGACCGTGTCTTTGCCTATTTCCACGTTGTGGGCGATTTGGATCAGGTTGTCCAGTTTTACGCCGCGGCGGATGAGGGTCGATCCCATCACGGCGCGGTCAACAGTCGTATTGGCCCCGATTTCCACCTCGTCTTCGAGGACGACGTTGCCCATCTGCGGGATTTTGCGGTAGGTATCGTCTTCCGGGGCAAACCCGAAGCCGTCCGAGCCGATGACGGCGCCGGCCTGCAGGATGCACCGGCGACCGATGATGGTGTCGTCGTAAACCGTGACGTGGGGATAAATGATGGTGTCGTCACCAATGGTGACACGGTCGCCGATACAGGCGTGCGGATAGATCAGGCAACCCTTCCCGATGACGGTGTGCAGGCCGATGCAGGCCATCTCGCCCACATAACAGTCTTCGCCCAGGGTGGCCGAGGCTGCAATGCAGGCGGTTGGGGCGATGCCGGTCTTTTTGGGTTTGGCCTGTTCGACCAGGCTCATCAGCCTGGCCAGGGAAGCGTAGGCGTTGGGGACTTTCACCAGGGTGGCCGACACGGGCGCCGATGGGATGAAGTCGGCATTTACCAGCACGATACTTGCCTGCGTGTGATAAATATAACGCTCGTATTTCGGATTGGCTAAAAAGGTCAACGACCCCGAACCGCCTTCTTCAATCTTGGAGAAACGGTTCACTTTCACCTCCGGGTTCCCT
This sequence comes from Tannerella sp., assembly GCA_031275525.1. Taxonomy (GTDB): domain Bacteria; phylum Bacteroidota; class Bacteroidia; order Bacteroidales; family Tannerellaceae; genus Tannerella. The sequence goes on along the minus strand of JAISOP010000305.1, from coordinate 3,511 downwards.
TCGATTGTCCCGTTCAGGAAACTTGCTATTTGTCGAGCTGAAAATTCCATGTTTATTTCGTGTGCTTCGTTAATTTACACCTGCTATTGCTATTCAAACAAATTGTCTTGTTCTTGTTTATTTTCCCCTCCCCCCCCTTGGAAAAAGGCTCACAAAGGTGATAATAATTTCCGGATATGCCTATCATTTAGGATTATTTTACTATCTTCCTTTCTTTCAGGTATCCGGCCATTTCTTCCTGTATTTTTTGCGCTTCGCGACGGGCTGCCGCGGCAAAGGCTTCGGTGGGATCGGCGTAGATAATCGCACGCGAGGAATTTACCAGTAACCCGCACTGTTCGTTCATCCCGTATTTACAGACTTCCGCCAGCGACCCGCCCTGGGCGCCGACGCCCGGTACGAGCAGGAAATGGCTGGGCACGTGTTGGCGGACTTCCAGGAACATGCGTCCCTGGGTGGCGCCGACGACGTACATCATCTGTTCGTCGCTGGCCCATGCCTGCGAACGCTTCAGTACCTTCTCGAACAGGCGTTCCCCGCGGGCGTCCTGCATGAACTGGAAGTCCTGCGCCCCCCGGTTGGAGGTCAGCGCCAGGAGAATCACCCACCGTCCCGGGGTCAGAAAGGGCCGTACGCTGTCCTCGCCCATGTAGGGCGCGACCGTCACGGCATCAACGTCCGAGTGTTCAAAGAAGGAGCGGGCATAGAGTTCGGAGGTGTTCCCGATGTCGCCGCGTTTGGCGTCGGCGATGAGGAAGAGGTCGGGATGGTGTTCGCGCAGGTAGGCTACCGTCCGTTCAAAGGCCCGGAGGCCTTTTGCGCCGAGGCTTTCGTAGAAGGCCAGGTTGGGTTTGCAGGCGACGCAGTAGGCTGCCGTGGCGTCGATAATGGCCCGGTTGAAGGCAAAAACCGGGTCGTCGTCGTTCAGCAGGTGCGCGGGGATTTTCCGGATGTCCGTGTCCAGGCCCACGCACAGGAAGGACCGTTTTCGCCGTATGTTTTCATAAAGCGCCTGTTTTGTCATTGGGTTTATCTTTTATAATTCGCTTTCCTTAAGCCGTTCCGTGTTCTCGGCCACAATCAGGTGGTCGATACAATCCTGTATGTTTCCGTCCATAAAGGCGGAGAGGTTGTAAACGGTATAGTTGATGCGGTGGTCGGTGATACGCCCCTGGGGATAATTGTAGGTACGGATTTTGGCCGAACGGTCGCCGGTGGAGACCATGGTCTTGCGCTTGGAGGCAATCCCGTCCAGGTATTTTTGATATTCAAGGTTGTATAACCTGGTTCGCAGTTCGGCCAGCGCCTTGTCGTAATTCTTCAGTTTGGAGCGTTCGTCCTGGCACTGTACCACGATGCCGGTCGGGAGATGGGTGAGGCGGATGGCCGAATAGGTGGTGTTGACGGACTGTCCCCCGGCGCCGGAGGAGCAGAACTCGTCGCGCCGGAGGTCCCGTTTTTCGTTGATCTCGACGTCGAACTCGTCGGCTTCGGGCAACACGGCTACCGTGGCTGCCGAGGTATGCACGCGCCCCTGGGTTTCGGTCTGCGGCACCCGCTGTACGCGGTGCACGCCCGATTCGTATTTGAGGATGCCGTAAACGCCCTCGCCGGTTACCGAGAAGACGATCTCCTTGTAGCCGCCGATCACGCCCTCGCTGTAGTGTGTGACTTGGACTTTCCAGCCTTTCGATTCGCAATATTTCAGGTACATCTTGAACAGGTCGCCCGCAAAAATCGCCGCTTCGTCGCCGCCTGTCCCGCCACGGATTTCGACGATGGCGTTTTTACCGTCCTGCGGGTCGGCGGGAACCAGTAGCAGTTTGATGTTTTCCTCCAGTCCGGGCAATTGCGCCCGGCAGGCGTCCAGTTCCTCGCGGGCGATTTCCCGCATGTCCGCATCCGCCTCGCCCGACAGTATGACCTGCGCCTCCTCGACGCCCCGGAGCGTCCGCAGGTATGCGTACCTGGCGTTCTTCAGGCTTTCCAGGTCTTTGTTTTCCCTCGAAAGACGGAAGAAACGCTTCCGGTCGGCGATGACGGCCGGATCGGTAATCAGCGTCGAGACTTCCTCGAAGCGACCGGTCAGGCTGTTTAATCTGGATAGAATTGTATTGTTTTCCGGCTTCAATTATCCCACTATTTCTACTATGTCTTCCGACCAGGGGCCTTCTTCCAGACGGCCGTTTATCCAGGCGGCGGACAGGAAGACGCGCTTGGTTTCGTCTTCACGGTCGAAACGAATCGTATGGTGCAGGCGGGTGGAGACTACGATCCGGTATTCCGTTTCGCCTTCGAATTTCATGCGCAGTTTGAAGCCGTGGTATTTGGGCAGTTTGACGCTTTGTGTCGGTTGTCCGTGTTCGGCACGCGAGACATATACCGTCATTTCGTCATGTTGTTTGATCACCGTTACGTTCGGCGTTTCCTCCGGACGGCCGTCCGGCTGGTGGGCATGATGCTTGCGCGGACGCAGGTTCATGATCGCCAGGGCGGAATCGGGCACCGACAGATTGCCTTCGAGGTAATCAATAAACGGCCGCAGGAATTCTTTCAAGCTATCGAAGGCTGTTCTTTTGTTCGTCGAGGTAACCAGGTTGCGCGTGGCACGGTCGAGGTTGGTCCTGTATGCCTGGTTGGCATTGGCGGTCAAGGTGTTTAACTCACTCACCCGTGTAGCGTCGAGATTCCATTCACTCGCATGTGCGGTACACTGCTCGTTAATCGTATTGGCATACCCCATAAACTGCTCGTCCGGCAGTTGTAACTTACTTCTTGTTGGCATAATATTACACTTGATATTGTTAGTAATTAATTTATTCCGGTGTTAAAAAACCGCCGTAAAAGTAAGAAGAATTATAATACAAACGGCTCGAATACCGGATTTTTTTCTTCAACAACCGGCGTTTTTTTTTACAACTCGCTTATTTTAAGTGTAAAAACATTTTGTACAGGGCAAATTTTCCCGGAAAGATCGGCATTCTTTCCGGAAAGATTGGGAATATTTCCGGAAAGATTGGCATTCTTTCCGGAAAGATTGGTATTCTTTCCGGAAAGATTGGCTTTCTTTCCGGAACAATCGGCAATCTTTCCGGAAAGATTGGGCATCTTTCCGGGAAAATTGGAATGAAACCCCACCCCGGGAGGGTGTCGATTTACGAGTGGTTAGCGGTTAGTGGTTAGTCTCCTAATAAGGCAATACAGCCCGCCGAAAATAACGGCCATTGTCTGAACTGTGATTGATGTGATTTGTATGATTTACAGGATGGGTGTGATTGGCAGGGCCGACCCTCTGAATGAACCTGGAGACAGCCGGAGGGACAGCCTGCCGAAAAGGGCCTGGCGGCCTCGGGCGGTGAGCCGTCCTCTCCCTCCCCTTGTGGGGAGGGCCGGGGAGGGGTTCTACCGGTATTTTTTTTCTGTCTTAGCGTTAACCTTTCATAAATTTTTAGCTCTATTGCTTCCCTGTCCTTGTTTTTTCTCTACATTTGTAAGCGTTTTACCATAATAA
>JAISOP010000292.1 GCA_031275525.1 Tannerella sp. | reverse complement strand
TTTCCATTTCCACCTTGCGGTTCATGTCCTCCTGCGTATCGCCCGGCGCCCAGGCGGGCATCTCGTTGACGAACTGCCCCGGCGCCGGCATGTAGTCGAACACCTTATCTATATAAGGCGACTGGGCGTACGTAATGCCGCCTGCCGCCAAAACAATTGTGCTGATAATAAACTTCATCTTTTTGAGTGGTTAGTGGTTAGTGGTTAGTGGTTAGTGAGGATTTGGCGGTTTTGACGCTGCTTGTGAGCATTTTCATGAGTTCCGCGGCATCGCTGTTGATGCTCTCAAACTCCTTGACCGACAAGTATGCCGTTTCGCACATTAACTCCAACCAATAAATCGTTTCATTAATCTCCTTTTGAGCAATAGCCATTTTATGAATAAAATCGGCCTTGCTCTCCGAATGTTCCGCCTCGCGCACCATGGCGCCTACCGACGTACCGCTACGCAGAGCCTGTTTAGATAAAACAAACTCCCTCTTCTCCTCGCACAAATGCTTGTACAAGTTCACAATCCTAACTGCGAACCTAAAACTCTTTTCTTTCAATATCCCTTTATTCATCTCTTAAAAATTCAATCACTTACATTAGTGGTTAGTGATTAGTGGTTAGTGGTTAGTGAGGATTTGTCGGTTTTATTCATCTCTTAAAAATTCAATCACTAACCACTAACCGCTAACCACTAACCACTAATCACTAATACAAAGTGGGCGGGAATATCGCCTGTCCGTACATTCCATTTCAGTTTTCCGTATTTATCGAAGCAGTAGAGCGTGCCGGGCGAGACGTAGTTTCCGGCATCCGTCACGTAGATATCTTTCGTTTGCGGATGCACCAGGATACCGTAAGGCGTTTTGATCAGCCGCTCCGTGCCGTCGGAGATGAAGTTGCGCGAAACAATCTCGCGCCGCGCCATGTCCACAATGCCGTAGGTAGTGACATTAGACATCGAGACGTAACTCCATTCCACGCTGTAGAGATAGAGCGAATCGCCGTCCGGGTAGAAGTTCGAGACGGCAATGTCGAGCGAATCGACCAGCACGTCGCGCCCCGTGTCCACCCTGTACAGGCGGGAAGACTGCGTGTAGTAATCGCCCCGCGAAGAGACCCAGAGGTTGCCGTGCCGGTCGGCGCACAGGCGGTGCAGGTTGCGGGCCACTTCGATCCGCTTTGTCTCGGTAAAGGTAGCCAGGTCGATCACCGACACCGTGCTCTCGTAATTCGGAAACATGTACCCTCCCGAATTGGCCACATACAGTTTATTACCCACCGCCGCCGCCTCGTCCGGCTGGAAGCCCGTAAGACAGCGGTCCACCACCTGAAGCGTCGCCGTATCCACCCGTGCCACATACCCCCGCTGCCGGTAGTCGGGGTTGAGTTCCACCGGCCCGGCATACGACGTGACGTAGGCATAGCCCCCGTGAAAGCAGAGGTAGCGGCAGTTGGGAATATCAATCTGTCCCAGCCGTCGCGCGGAGGCCGCCTCCATCACCTCCACCTTGTTGGAACAGTTGATCACGGCATAGAGCTTGCTGCCGTAGATCCCGATGTCGTTGCCCACGTCGCCCAGTTCCTTGGGGACGGACGGGTTAGCCTCGGCGTAGATATTGCGCCGGTAAACGCCCGTCTCGTAATCATAGTAATCCAGCGTGGACTTGTTGCTGCCCATATTCCCCTCGTTCAGCAGGTAGAACCCCCGGATCGCGGTATGCTCCGCGGGCGGGGCGAGTTTTTCCTCTTCGGGCACGAAGATTTCCGTCTCGTCGCGGCAGGCGGGCAGGAAAAGCAGCATCGCGAGGAGGGTACGAATACCGTGCTCCGCGAGCCTCTTTCTTCTACCGCCCCTGCGTCGGGCGTCTGTCCTGCCCTGCGCGGGCGAGGGGGTCGAAAGCGCATATCCGCAGATAGCGCCGAAGGTTTTGTCCGGTAACATAAAAAGCCGTTTTAATTTGACATCAAACAGCTTTCAAAAATAACGTTGGGATAAACGAACAGGAAAAATCCCGGAATAGCGGTGATCGGCCTGCTTTGTCTGTCTCAAGCTTTATTCCTCGAAAGCTTTAAACCGAAACATCTTGGCAGGTCTTCTGACTTGCTCCGTCCCCGAACGTCCTTCCCGTTTCCTGCGAAACAGTGGCTTGAGTATGTTCAAAGACTTTGGCGGAGCTTACAGCAGCGGGTCTGTTCAGGATTCGCACCTGATTCCCTTTTCAATGCTTCTTCCGAAAGGAAACGGCATCACCAAAATGTGCGGCAAAGATACGCATAAAAATGGAATGGCTTTGCCTTTTCAAAAAAGAATGAGCCGGAAATCCGGGAGAAACAAATCCCGGTCGTGTGGAAAAAATCGTATATCTTCGCGCCTGAAAACCGCTAAAAGAAGGGAGAGATCAAATGAAAGAGTATTGTTTTCAAATCGAAATGAAGGTTCGCGACTATGAATGCGATTTGCAGGGTGTGGTGAACAATTCCAACTACGCTCGCTACATGGAGCATACGCGACACGAGTATCTGGAAACGTTGGGAGAGAATTTCGGCGCCATGCACGCGAAGGGAGTAGATGCGTTTATTTCGCGCGTGGACATCCGCTTCAAACATTCGTTGCGGAGCGGCGACCGTTTCCGCTCGTGCCTCAACCTGTGGAAGGAGGGGCCAAAACTGGTGTTCAACCAGGAGATTTACCGCCTCCCGGACGGGGTGCTGGCCGCTTCCGGACGGGTGGAGTCGGTGGTCGTTGAACACGGCAGGCTGACGCGAGGCGAATATTTTGACCGCCTGATAGCAAACAAACAGTCCCATGACCGGTGATAAGCGCCTCTACCTGATTGCGCTCAGCCTGCTTAAAGGCGTCGGCAACATCCTGTCCAGGAATTTGTTGCAGTATTTCGGAGAGGCCGAGGCCGTTTTCTCGGAAAGGAAGCCTCTGCTGGGAAAAGTCCCCGGCATCGGTGAATATACGATTGCCCGGATACTGGAAACGCGTACGGAAGCGCTGCATCGCGCCGAACGGGAACTGGCCTTTGTCGAAAAAAACAAAATCCGTCTCTATGCCATTTCGGAGGACGATTATCCCATGCGTCTGCGCGAATGTCCGGATGCACCCGTGGTGTTTTATTTCAAGGGGAAGGCAGACCTGAACGCGAAACGCGTCCTCAGTGTCATTGGCACCCGTGAGGCAACGGATTACGGGTACGGACTGACGGCTGCACTCCTGAACAACCTGGCGGAGGCGTTTCCCGATGTATTAGTTGTCAGTGGGCTGGCGTACGGGATAGATATTTGTGCTCACCGGAATGCGCTGAAAAACGGACTGCCTACCGTCGGCGTGCTGGCACACGGCCTGGATCGAATCTACCCGTCTGCTCACCGCCATGCGGCCGTCGAGATGCTGGGAAACGGCGGCCTGCTGAGTGAATTTATCAGTGAGACGGTTCCTATCCGGGAAAATTTCCTGCAACGCAACCGGCTGATCGCCGGACTGGCCGATGCCACGGTGGTGGTGGAATCGGCAGAAAAGGGCGGCGCCCTTGTGACGGCCGGGATCGCCTTTTCGTATGGCCGGGAGGTCTATGCGTTCCCCGGACGCGCCACGGACAAGTGTTCCGGCGGGTGCAACCGGTTGATACAGGCGAATCAAGCCGGGCTGATTACTTCTGCACACGACCTGGCGACGGCGCTCGGCTGGGATACCGGAAAGGCGTCCATCCCAAAGGAGGCCCGGTTGCCTTTTCAGCATGAAGCGCCGGATCATCCGCTCCTAAGACTCCTGGCCGAAAAGGGGGAAATGCAAATCAACGAATTGGCGGTAATGAGCGGTATGCCCATCTATAAGCTTTCCCCCATGCTTTTTGAACTGGAACTGGCCGGACATGTGAAAGTGTTGCCCGGCACCGTGTACAGGCTGACGCCATGAGGGAATGGATGAAAAATAATGAGTGCATAACAGCGAAAACAGACTCAATTACCCCTCATGTCCTTTCCCTGTTGGGGAGATGAAAAAGCACGTGATATAGGAGTTTCCGGAACCCGGAGATGAAAAAATCATACGACGCAGGATTCTCCCCGTCGGGGAAATTGGAAAAACACGTGATATAGGATTCTCCCCGTCGGGGAAATGGAAAAAGAACGCAATATAACTTTCCCTCGAAACCGTCGGGGTACGAGGATGTGTCAAAAGCCCCCCGCCCGAATTACATCGAATCCCCGTATGGTCGAATCTTTGAACAAATCATGCCGCACACGGCATCGTCTTTCCTTAAAAGTGCCACCCGAAGACGACGCAGACGGTCATCACCAGCAGGTTGAGCAGCCCGATCGGTACGAGTATTTTCCATTCCAGCGTCAGGATCTGGTCGATGCGCAGACGCGGAAACGTCCATTTGATCCACATCAGCAGCCAGACGACAAAGAAGGATTTGCCGAAAAACCAGAGGAATCCGGGAATGCAGTCCATCACGCGGTTGAATCCCGCCCAGCCGGCGATGTGGAGCGGCATCCAGCCGCCCAGAAAGAGGGTGGCCGAAATGGCCGAAATGATGAAAAGGTTTACGAACTCGGCCACGTAAAACAGGCCGAAGTGCATCCCCGAATATTCCGTGTGATAGCCCGCCGTCAGTTCCGATTCGGCTTCGGGCAGATCGAAGGGGCCGCGGTTCACTTCCGCATTGCCGGCGATCAGGTAGATCAGAAACGCGACCAGCGCCGGCAGGTGTCCCTTGAAGATAAACCATCCGTCGGCCTGGCGTTCGACGATCTGGCTGAGCTGCATGGTGTCCGTCAGTACGACGACGGTCAGGATGGAGATGCCGACCGAGAGTTCGTAACTGACCATCTGCGCCCCGCTCCGCATCGCCCCGATGAGCGAATACTTGTTGTTGCTGCCCCAGCCGGCCAGCAGGATGCCTACCACGCCGATGGACGAGGCGGCCAGCAGAAACAGTACGCCGACATTGAAGTCGAGCACCTCCAGCCCCCGGCTCACCGGCAGGCAGCTGAAGGCCAGCACCGAGGCCAGTATCACGATGTAGGGCGCCAGGTTGTAGAGGAAGCGGTCGGCCTGGCGGATGACGATGATCTCCTTGATCAGCATCTTGATGATGTCGGCAAAGAGCTGGAAGATCCCGAAGGGGCCTACGCGGTCGGGGCCCAGGCGGCACTGGAAGGCGGCGCAGACCTTGCGCTCCATGTAGATCATGATCACGGCAATCACGGCGTACATCACCAGGATGGCAACGCCCACCGCCACGCATTCCACCAGTGTGGCCGCGCCCGAGGGCATCAGCCCCGTGAGCCGGGCGTGTATCCAGTTTGTAACTGTGCTGAAGTCAAACATTTTTTTCTTCCATTATGGATCGTTCATACGGTATCACCGGTCGATGTCGGGCACGATATAGTCGAGCGTGCCGCCGATGGCGATCAGGTCGGCGATTTTGGAGCCGCGGGTGATGGTGTCGATGCAGGCGATGAGCGGAAGCCCGGTGCTGCGGAATTTGACGCGGTAAGGATACCTGTCGCCGCGGCTTTCGATATAGACGCCAAATTCGCCGCGGCTGGTCTCCACGGCCGAGCAGTATCCGCCTTCGGGCAGGCGCAGCACGGGTTTCATCTTCACCTGGATGCTGCCCTCCGGGATGCTGTCGATCAGCTGCTCGACGATGCGCATGCTTTCTTCGATTTCGTCCATGCGCACCATGTAGCGCGAGAAACAGTCGCCGCGGCGGTAGAGGATTTCCCTGAAATCCACCTGCCCGTACATGGCGTAGGGATGGCGCCTGCGCACGTCGCAGGCCCAGCCCGAGGCGCGTCCCGTCCCGCCGGTGGCGCCAAACGAAATGGCGTCTTCGCGGCTCAGCACGCCGACGCCTTTCAGCCGCTGCTGCGCGATGACGTTGCCCGTAAACACTTCGTGGTACTCCCTGAGCGCGGGACGCAGGCAGGCGATCAGTTCCTTTACCCGCCGCACAAAGTCCGGGTGTATGTCCGCCTGCACGCCGCCGATGGTATTGTAGTTAAGAATCAGCCGTCCGCCGGTGGTTTGCTCGAAGAGGTCGAGGATCTTCTCGCGGTCGCGGAAGCCGTAGAAGAAGGCGGTCAGTGCGCCCAGGTCCATGCAGAGCGTGGAGAAGAACAGCAGGTGTGAATCCATCCGCTGCAGCTCGTCCATGATCGTGCGGATGTATTTGACGCGGTCGGAAACTTCCACACCCAGTCCCTTTTCCACGCAAAGGCAGAAGGCGTGGCGGTTCTGCATGGCCGAGAGGTAGTCGAGCCGGTCGGTCAGGGCCAGGATCTGGGGGTAGGTCAGGCTTTCGCACAGCTTTTCGATGCCGCGGTGGATGTATCCGCAGTAGACGTGCAGCTTGCGGATGAACTCGCCTTCGAGCGAGACGCGGAAACGCAGCACGCCGTGGGTGGCCGGATGCTGCGGGCCGATGTTGATCACGTACTCGTCGTCTTCAAACAGGACTTGCTTCTTCTCGACCAGCCGTCCCT
>JAISOP010000268.1 GCA_031275525.1 Tannerella sp. | reverse complement strand
CCGGTGAAGATGAAGGGCGCCAACCGGCACGACTTTGCCCCCGATACCGGCTGGGCCGTACCTGAGGAAACCTATCTGAAAGACATCCTGCTGATGAAACGGCACAACATCAACGCCGTGCGCACCAGCCACTACCCGCAAAGTACGCTCTGGTACAGGCTCTGCGACGAGTACGGCATCTATGTGGTCGACGAAGCCAACATCGAATCGCACGGCCTGGGCTACGGCCCCGACAACGTGGCCAACTTCCCCGAATGGCGCGAGGCGCACCTCGACCGCGTTGTCCGGCTGGTGGAACGCGACAAGAACCACCCCAGCGTGATTATCTGGTCGCTGGGCAACGAGGCCAGCAACGGAACGGCCTTCTTCGACCTCTACGACTGGGTGAAAGGCCGCGACCAAACCCGCCCCGTACAGTACGAGCAAGCCGGGGAAAACCGGAACACCGACATCGTCTGCCCCATGTATCCCACTATGGCGCGCATGAAGGAATACGCCGCCCGCACCAACGTGACGCGCCCGTATATCATGTGCGAATATGCCCATGCGATGGGGAACAGCACGGGTAACTTTCAGGAATATTTCGACATCATCGCCTCCTCGCCCCACCTGCAGGGAGGTTTTATCTGGGACTGGGTCGACCAGGGCATAGCCGCCACCGACGACTCGGGACGCAACTACTGGGCCTACGGCGGCGACATCGGCGGATACCGGTATACACACGACCAAAACTTCTGCGCCAACGGGCTGGTGACGCCCGACCGCAAGCCGCATCCCGGCCTTTACGAGGTGAAGAAGGTATACCAGGACATCCTGTTTCACGCCAAAGACATCGCCAAAGGAACCGTCACGATAGAAAACCGCTTCCACGACACCGGCCTGGAAAATTTCGCTTTCCGGTGGGAATTGTTGAAAAACGGGGAAGCCGTGGCCGGAGGGGATTTGAACGTGTCGCAACCGGCGCTCACGAAAAAAGACCTCACGATCGCATTACCGGTTATCCCCAGGGAAGCCGGGCAGGAATATTTCCTGAATATCTATGCTTACACGAAAGAGGCTACCGCAATGATCCCCGCCGGTCACGAGGTGGCGAGGGAACAGTTCGCCTTCCCGGTGAACAGCTATTTCGAAGCGGAGGAAAAGGCCGTTGCGGGAAGCGTGGAAATCGTGAGGGACGACGACCGGGTACTCGCCCTGAAAGCAGGCGAAACCGACATCATGTTCTTTAAACGCGACGGCGCGCTTGCCGGCTATACATATAAAAATCAACGCCTGCTGCACGCAGGCCCGCAACCCGACTTCTGGCGGGCGCCCACCGACAACGACTACGGCAACCGGATGCCCCTGGTCAGCAACGTATGGCGGACTGCCGGGGAGAACAAAACCCTGAAGTTGTTCAAAGTGCAGGCCTCCGGAGCGCAGGTAACCGTTTCTGCCGAATACCTGCTCACCGACGTGTCGAGTCCTTACACGGTTACCTACACCGTCTCTGCCGACGGCTCGGTAAGGATAAAAGCCGCGTGGAAAGCCGGGCGCGAAGGACTCCCCGAAATGCCGCGCTTCGGTATGCAGATGCAGATCCCGGCCGGCTTCGACCGGTTCAGGTACTACGGCAGGGGGCCGTGGGAGAACTACTCCGACCGGAATACGTCGAGCTTCATCGGAACCTACGCCGGCACGGTAGCCGGACAGGCGTTCGACTACATCCGCCCGCAGGAAAACGGTAACAAAACCGACGTCCGCTGCCTGACGCTTACCGACGGCAAGGGCTTCGGACTGCAAATTAAAGGCCTTCAGCCGTTGAGCGTAAAGGCGTCGCACAATCCGGCCGGCGACCTGGATTACGGCGTTGACAAGAAGAACGCTCACCCGTCGGACATCACACCCCGCAGGGAAATATTCCTGAACGTGGATTACCTTCAGCGGGGCGTCGGCGGGGACAACAGCTGGGGCGCGCTGCCGCACAGCCCCTATCGCCTGCAGGCCGGCGCTTATGAATATGAGTATGAAATAAGCGTGGTTGAATAACGCCATGTTATACGATTCCCGGAAATCCGTCACCGGAGAATTTCACGAACAGAACAGAAACTTAAATTAATTCGAAACAGGATGAACAGTCAATTTTCATTGGAAGGAAAGATTGCCCTTATCACAGGGGCATCGTATGGAATCGGCTTTGCCATCGCCTCGGCGCTGGCAAAAGCCGGTGCGAAAGTGGTCTTCAACGACCTGAAACAGGAGATCGTAGACAAAGCCGTCACGGCTTACAGGGAACAGGGGATCGAGGCCGGGGGATACGTTTGCGACGTGACCGTCGAAGAACAGGTCAACGCTCTTGTCCGGCAGATTGAAACGGACGCCGGCATCATAGATATTCTGGTAAACAATGCCGGCATCATCAAACGGATACCCATGACCGAAATGTCGGCCGCCGAATTCAGGCAGGTGATCGACGTAGACCTGAACGCTCCCTTTATCATGGCCAAAGCGGTGATACCGGGCATGATCCGGAAGGGCGGCGGAAAGATCATCAACATCTGCTCCATGATGAGCGAGCTGGGGCGCGAGACCGTATCGGCCTACGCCGCCGCCAAAGGCGGCCTGAAGATGCTCACCCGGAACATTGCCTCCGAATACGGGGCGTACAATATCCAATGCAACGGCATCGGGCCGGGCTACATTGCCACTCCGCAGACTGCCCCGCTCCGCGAAAAACAGCCGGACGGCTCCCCTCACCCCTTCGACTCGTTCATCATTGCCAAAACACCGGCCGCACGTTGGGGAACGCCGGAAGACCTGGCAGGCCCGGCCGTTTTCCTGGCCTCGGATGCCTCCGCTTTTGTGAACGGGCATATCCTCTACGTAGACGGCGGAATCCTTGCCTACATCGGTAAACAACCGTAAACGGAGATGGAGCAAGGCCGTATGAAACAAATCATCCCTGTCGCAACCCTGTTGGGGTTGCTCTCCTGCACGGGCGGGAGCGAACAGCCCGGTTACCCGGTTCAACCGGTAGAATTAAACCATGTGGAACTGACCGACAGTTTCTGGCTGCCGAAAATCAGGACGGTACAGGAGAAAACCATCCGTTACGCCCTCGATAAATGCGAGGCGGAAGGACGCCTGGAAAACTTTGTGGCCGCCGGAAATGTGATACGCGGCGGCACGGGGAAAGTCCGGGGGGCAATGCCTTTCGACGACACCGACGTATACAAAATCATCGAAGGCGCGGCGTACTCCCTGATCAATGCGCCCAATCCGGCGCTTGACAATTATCTGGACTCCGTCATTAACCTGATCGCTTACGGCCAGGAGCCGGACGGCTACCTCACCACGTGGCGCACGATTGCCCCGGCCAATCCGCCCGCCCCGTGGGTAAAGACCAACGGCGAACGCTGGAACGGCCTGGACATGAGCCACGAGCTATACAACAGCGGGCACCTGTTCGAGGCTGCCACAGCCCATTACCGGGCGACCGGCAAACGCAATTTCCTGGACGTCGCCCTCCGCAACGCCGACCTGCTGGTCACGGTGTTCGGCGATACGGCGAATTACGAAGTCCCCGGACACCAGATCGTCGAAACCGGCTTGATAAAGCTCTGCCAAATCACCGGCAAACAGGAATACCTCCGCCTGGCAAAGA
>JAISOP010000261.1 GCA_031275525.1 Tannerella sp. | reverse complement strand
GGCCAAAAGTTTTGCTTATCTGTTTTTGTTGACGGACGTCTATTCGCGTAAAATAGTTGGCTGGGAGCTCTCGCCCAGTCTGTCGCTTGAGGGCGGGATAAAGGCCTTACGCCAGGCTTTAAAGCAGTGCAAGTCGCCCGAAGGCGTTATCCATCATTCCGACCGCGGCATCCGGTATTGCAGCAATGAGTATACGAAAATATTACTCACAAGCCGGATGCGCATAAGTATGACGGAAGAGAATCACTGTTATGAAAATGCGCTGGCCGAACGAGTGAATGGGATATTAAAAGACGAGTATATGTTAGATTCCACGTTTAAGGATTTGAGAATGGCAAAAAAAGCGTGTAGCGAAGCTATAGAGTTGTATAACACAAAACGCCCCCACTGGTCGTTAGGTCTTAAAATTCCAGAGGAGGTACATCAAAGTGTGGCGTAAAAAAAGATCTGTGTTTCCTTGCGCCCCCGCGGGGGCGCAAGGAAACACAGAAAACAACAAACAACGACATGTAAACTGTAAACAAAAATAGATTTGGTAATAAGTATAAAGTGTATACTTTTTTCAGGACATGACAGAATATTAACAAGCTGTCGTAAACCGATGCAACTCCCCCCCTCTCCCTGTGGAGAGGGGTCGGGGGAGAGGTTTTCATTCTCCATTCTCCATTCTCAATTCTCCATTCCATTGTGCGTCTATGGCTTCGAGGCAGCGGCAGGCGGCGGCGACGTTGACAATGCGCCGGATGATGATGCTGCGTTTGCCGCCCTGTTCGCGGAGGTCGCAAAGGCGGGGTTGCTGCTGGATGTATGCGATGATTTTGCCGAAGGCGGAGCTTTGGTAATAAGCGCTCTCCGGATCGGAGGGGAGGTAGAGGGCCATCACTTCCTTCTTGAGGACGATCTTTTCGACGCCCAACTTCCGCGCCAGCCGGCGCAGGGGAACGACGCGAATCAACTCCTTGCCTTCGGGGGGAATGGCCCCGAAACGGTCTTTGAGACGATCGACGAATGTTGCCAGTTCCGTTTCGGAGTCCACGGCGTTCAGTTCGCGGTAGATGCCGATGCGCTCGGAGTCGTTCGGGATGTAGGCCGGCGGAAACATCAGGGCCAGGTCGCTTTCGACGAACGTCTCCCGTACATACGCCTCGGCGCTGTCGGACGACGCCGTGCGGCTGTCGGGCGCGAAAAGTCCGGCCAGTTCGCCGGTCTTCAGCTCGTCAACCGCTTCTTCCAGGATTTTGAGGTAAGCCTCGTAACCCAGGTCGGCAATGAATCCGCTCTGTTCGGCGCCGAGGAGGTTGCCGGCCCCGCGGATGTCGAGGTCCTGCATGGCGATGTGAATGCCGCTGCCCAGTGCGGCGAAGTTTTCGACGGCCTGGAGGCGGCGGCGCGATTCGGGCGTGAGGGTGGAGAGGGGGGGAGAAAGCAGGTAACAGAAGGCCTTGCGGTTGCTGCGTCCGACGCGCCCGCGCAACTGGTGCAGCTCCGCGAGGCCGAAGCGGTGCGCGTCGTTGATGATGATCGTGTTGGCGTTCGGGATGTCCAGTCCGTTTTCGACGATGACGGTCGAGAGCAGTACGTCGTATTCGCAGTTGAGGAAGTCGAGGATGACTTTCTCCAGCTGTCCGGGTTCCATCTGTCCGTGTCCCACGGCGATGCGTGCGTCGGGCGCCTCGCGCCGGATCAACTCCTCCATCTCGCGGAGGCTGCGGATGCGGTTGTGGATAAAGAACGTTTGCCCGTTGCGGCTCATCTCGAACTCGATGGCTTCGCGGATGATGTCGGGGTGGAAGCGGTGCACCTCCGTCCGGATCGGGTAGCGGTTGGGGGGCGGCGTATGGATGCTGCTCAGGTCGCGGGCGCCCATGAGCGAGAACTGGAGGGTGCGCGGGATGGGGGTAGCGGTCAGGGTGAGGGTATCGACGTTGGTTTTCAGGCTGCGCAGCTTCTCCTTGACCGCCACGCCAACTTCTGTTCCTCGTCGATGATCAGCAGTCCGAGGTCTTTGAAAACGACGTCTTTGCCGGCCAGCCGGTGGGTGCCGATCAGGATGTCCGGTTCGCCCCGGCGCAGGCGTTGGAGGAGTTGCCTGACGGCAGAGGCCGAGCGTGCGCGGCTGATGTAATCGACGGTACAGGGGAAATCCTTCAGCCGCTCCGAGAAGGTACGGAAATGCTGGTAGGCCAGCGCCGTTGTGGGCGCCAGGACGGCGACCTGCTTGCTGTCGGCCACGGCCTTGAAGGCGGCCCGGATGGCGATTTCCGTCTTGCCGAACCCCACGTCGCCGCAGATCAGCCGGTCCATCGGACGGTCGCTTTCCATGTCGGCCCGGACGTCGGTCATGGCCTTGACCTGGTCGGGCGTGTCTTCGTAGATGAAGCCGGCCGCCAGTTCGTCCTGCATGAACCCGTCGGGGCTGAAGGCGAATCCCTTCTCCTGCCGCCGCCGGGCGTAGAGGCGGATCAGTTCGCGGGCAATGTCCTTGACCTTCTTCCCGGCGCGGCTTTTCAGGCGTTCCCAGGCGCCGCTGCCCAGCCGGTTGAGCACAGGCGGTTCGCCGTCTTTACCCCTGTATTTCGAGAGTTTGTGGAGGGAATGGATACTGACGAACAAGATGTCGCCGTTCCGGTAAATCAGTTTGACGGCCTCCTGGACGCGGTCGTTGACCTGGGTGCGTACCAGGCCGCCGAACTGCCCGACGCCGTGGTCGATGTGCACCACGTAGTCGCCCGGCGTAAAGCGGCTCAGTTCCTTGAGCGACAGCATGACTTTCCCGCTGCGCGCCCGGTCGCTCTTGAGGCTGTACTTGTGGTAGCGGCCGAAAATCTGGTGGTCGGTAAAGATGCACAGCTTGAGCGTATGATCCGTAAAGCCGCCGTGTATCGTCCGGTCCACGGCGGTGAAGGCAACCGGTTCGCCCCGGTCCCGGAAGATGGCGCGGACGCGTTCGGCCTGCCGCTCGCTGTCGCTCAGCAGGAAGATCCGGTATCCTTCCGAAAGATAGCGGCGGAAGGCGTCGCCGGCCAGGTCGAAGTTTTTCCGGAAAAGGGGCTGCGGCTCGGTGTCGAACGCAACGGTGGCGTCCGGCGTGCCGCAGGCTGCGGCGCCGGTACGGATGCGGCGGAACGGCCGGGCCGCACGCCGGAAGTCCTCCCCGCTCACGAGCAGCTTCCGCATGGCTTCGGCCGAGGGGAAGGACGCCCCGTCCCCCTGCACGGGTTCTTCCTTCCACAGGCTATCAACCCGCTCCGCGCACCAGGCAAAGTCGCGTGCCACGATGCAGGTGTCTTCCGGCAGCAGGTCGAACAGCGCGATCCGGGCTTCCCCGCTCCGGCTGATCTCGGATACGATGGCGACCGACTGAAGTTTCTCCCTGGAGAGCTGCGTTTCCACATCGAACGAGCGGAGGGTCTCCACCTCGTTCCCGAAAAAGTCGATCCGGTACGGATATTCGTTCGAGAAGGGGAACACATCGACGATGCTCCCGCGCACGGCATACTGGCCCGGCTCGTAAACATAGTCCGTCAGTTCGAAGCCCAGCGAGTCGAAGACGTCGGAAACAAACGGGAGGTCGATCTTTTCGCCCACGCTGATCTGCAACGTCCTGTCCCGGAGTTCTTCCTTCGAGATCACCTTCTCGGCCAGCGCATCGGGATAGGTGACGATCAGCGTTCCCGGCTGCGCGTGTTGCAGGGCGCCGAGCGTCTCGGTTCGCAGGATTTCGCCGGGCGGATCAATGTGTCCGTATTTGATGTGCCGCTGCCAGGCCGAGGGGAAGAAAAACGCCGGCCGTCCGGAAAGCCGCGCCAGGTCGTTATAGAAATAGCCCGCTTCTTCCAGGTCGTTGAGAACACACAGGCAGGTCTCCCTCCGCTGCCGGAAAAGCGCGGCCACAGCCATCGCCGCACCCGAGCCGCTCAGTCCCGTCAGCAGGAGGTCACGGCTTTTGCCTTCGTCCAGCAGCGACGAAAGGGCCTTGATATGCGGGTGCGCCGCGTAAACCGTCAGTAATTCGGGAAGGTCCACGCCTCAGTAATTATTTTCGGGGAAAAGAAACCGGTTGCCCGTCCCGCGGCGCCGATCCCCTTGCAGGCTGCCTCTTGTCCATGCTTTCAACGTGAGGTACGGTTCGAGAGAATGCGGTCGAAATAGGCGATGGTCTTCACCAGGCCATCCTCCAGCCCGACCGTCGGCTGCCAGCCGTCCAGTTTTTCAAAGGCCAGGGAGATGTCCGGTTTCCGCTGGCGCGGGTCGTCGCTGGGCAGGGGCTTGAAGATGACGGAAGATTTGGAGCCGGTCAGCCGGATGACTTCATGGGCCAGCCGGAGCATGGAGAACTCGCCCGGATTGCCGATGTTCACCGGCCCGGTAAAGTCGTCGTCCGTTCTCATCATCCGCATCAGCCCTTCGATCAGGTCGTCGATATACTGGAAACTGCGGGTCTGGCTTCCGTCGCCGTAAATTGTGATGTCCTTGCCGGTCAGCGCCTGCACGATGAAATTGGAGACCACGCGCCCGTCGTTCGGGTTCATGCGCGGCCCGTAGGTGTTGAATATCCGTACGATTTTGATGCGCAGGCGGTGCTGGCGCCGGTAGTCGGTGAAGAGCGTCTCGGCGGCGCGTTTGCCTTCGTCGTAGCAGGAACGCGCACCGACGGGGTTGACGTGTCCCCAGTAGGATTCGACCTGGGGATGGATGTCGGGGTCGCCGTACACTTCGCTGGTGGAGGCTTGCAGGATCCGGGCTTTCACCCGCTTGGCCAGCCCCAGCATGTTCAGTGCGCCGTAGAAGGAGGTTTTGACGGTCTTGATGGGATTGTACTGGTAATGTACCGGCGAAGCGGGACAGGCCAGGTTGTAGATTTGATCCACTTCGGCGTAGTAGGGCGTTGTGACGTCGTGCCTGACCAGTTCGAAGCGGTCGTTGCCCAGCAGGTGGCGTATGTTGTCTTTGCTGCCGGTGAAATAGTTGTCGAGGCAAATGACGTCGCATCCTTCGTCGATCAGCCGCTCGCACAGGTGCGACCCGATAAAGCCGGCGCCACCGGTGACTAATATTCGTTCCATAAATAAGTTCTTGTTTCGAGAGATTCAAAAAGAGGGCAGACTTGCGTCTGCCCCGCGCAATGCCGGAACGGGTCGAATGGGGGGTCATTCCCGCCCGCGGCATTCCGATACTGTTATCCGTTGGCCGTCAAAATCCGCGTATGGCTTTAATCCCCGGCAGGGTCTTGCCTTCGATGGCTTCGAGCAGGGCGCCGCCGCCGGTCGATACGTAGGATACGCCGCCGGCCAGTCCGAACTTGTTGACGCAGGCCACCGAGTCGCCGCCGCCCACGAGCGAGAAAGCGCCCTTTTGGGTGGCTTCGACAATGGCCTCGCCCACGGAACGGGAGCCGTGCGTAAAGTTTTCAAATTCAAACACGCCCGTGGGACCGTTCCAGAGGATGGTCTTCGAGGCCCTGATCACTTCGGCGTAAATCGCTTCCGTTTTCGGGCCGATGTCCAGCCCTTCCCATCCGTCGGGAATGCTGTTCACGTCGGCGTAGCCCGTTTGGGCATCGTTGTCGAAGCGGTCGGCGATCTTGGCATCGACGGCCAGCACCAGGTTGACGCCCTTTTCCCGCGCCTTGCGTACCAGTTCGCCGGCCAACTCCAGCTTATCGTCTTCGCAAATCGAGTGGCCGATCCTGCCGCCCGCCGCTTTCGCAAACGTGTACGTCATGCCGCCGGTAATGATCAGGTTGTCCACCTTGCCGAGCAGGTTTTCGATGATGTCGATTTTGGAAGACACCTTCGAGCCGCCCATGATGGCGGTAAACGGACGGTGGATGTCGGTCAGCACTTTCTCCACGGCCTTTATTTCCTTCTCCAGCAGGTAGCCGAACATCTTGTGTCCGGCGTCGAAGTAATCGGCAATCAGCGCCGTGGATGCGTGTGCGCGGTGGGCGGTGCCGAACGCGTCGTTTACGTACACATCGGCATAGGAAGCCAGTATTTTGGTAAAAGCTTTCTGGCTTTCCTTGACGGCCTTTTTAGCGGCGCTCTTTTCTTCCTCGGAAGCGTCGTCGGCCAGTCCCCGCGGCTTACCCTCTTCTTCGGCATGGAAGCGCAGGTTTTCGAGCAACAGGGCTTCGCCCGGTTTCAGTGCGGAGGCCTTTGCTTTGGCCTCCTCGCCGACGCAGTCGCCGGCAAACCCTACCTCGACGCCCAGCCGTTCGGAAACCGTCGCCAGGACATGTTTCAGCGAAAACTTTTCGGCTACGCCCTTCGGACGTCCCAGATGTGAGGCGATGATTGCGCTACCGCCGTCGGAAAGGATTTTTCGGAGCGTCGGGATACCCGCGCGTATCCGCGTATCGTCCGTAACGCCGTAATTCCCGTCGAGCGGCACGTTGAAGTCCACCCTGACAAATGCCTTTTTCCCGGCAAAATTAAAACTGTCTATTGTTTGCATAATCGCATATTAAAAAATGATTGATACCTGTTTCCCCCTGCAACCGGGGGTTTCCTTTACTTGCGGCGCAAAGATACGAAGGAATTGTCTTTCAAGCGTTGTATGTACTTAAATTTTTACCCCCCGCGTACGGTAGGGTTTTGCGCTGAAAACAGGAAACAGGAAAGCCCTCAATGGAAGCTATCGTTATTTTGAGAGGTGGCTGCCAAGGCCGCTATGTTTCCCCGGATTTTTCGTACTTTTGTCGTCCAACCCAAGAAAATAAAAGTCTGTATGTTTGAAAATTTAAGTGATAGATTGGAACGCTCCCTGAAAATGTTAAAGGGAGAGGGCAAGATTACGGAACTCAATGTGGCCGAAACGCTGAAAGATGTCCGTCGGGCGCTGCTGGACGCCGACGTGAATTATAAGGTGGCAAGGCAGTTTACCGATACGGTCAAGGAAAAAGCGCTGGGCCAGCAAGTGTTGACCTCCATTCGGCCGGGGCAGTTGATGGTGAAGATTGTGCACGACGAACTGGCGCAATTGATGGGCGGTACGGCGGAAGAACTCCGGCTGAAAGGTTCGCCGGCAGTCATTCTGATGTCCGGTTTGCAAGGCTCGGGAAAAACCACGTTCTCCGGGAAACTGGCCAGCCTGCTGAAAAGCAAAAAAGGAAAGCATCCCCTGCTGGTAGCGTGCGACGTTTACCGGCCGGCGGCCATCGCACAGTTGCATGTTTTGGGCGAACAAATCGGCGTGCCGGTCTATTCCGAAGCCGGAAACGGGAATCCGGTGGACATCGCGCTTCACGCCCTTGCGGAGGCGAAGAAAAAGGGTCATGACCTGGTGATTATTGACACGGCCGGTCGTCTGGCTATCGACGAACAGATGATGCGGGAAATCGCCGCCATCAAAAAGGCCGTGCAGCCGGACGAAATCCTGTTTGTCGTCGATTCCATGACCGGACAGGATGCCGTCAATACGGCGAAGGAATTTAACGAACGCCTGGATTTCGACGGGGTTGTGCTGACCAAGCTCGACGGCGATACGCGGGGCGGGGCGGCGCTTTCCATCCGTACGGTGGTCAACAAGCCCATCAAGTTCATCGGCACCGGTGAAAAAATGGACGCGCTGGATGTTTTTCACCCCGATCGCATGGCCAACCGCATCCTCGGCATGGGCGACGTCGTCTCGCTGGTGGAGCGCGCTCAGGAGCAGTACGACGAAGAAGAAGGGCGGCGACTGCAAAAGAAGCTTGCGAAGAATCAGTTTGATTTCAATGATTTCCTCAGTCACATCCAGATGGTCAAACGGATGGGAAATATGAAAGAGCTGGCCTCCATGCTGCCGGGCATAGGCAAGGCGATTAAAGACATGGACATTGATGAGAACGCCTTCGTCCGTATAGAGGCCATGATTCGTTCCATGACGCCGGCGGAACGTTCCAATCCGGAGATACTGAACGGTTCGCGCCGGCAACGGATTGCGACCGGCAGCGGCACTTCGGCACAGGATGTGAACCGGCTGCTCAAACAAATAGAAGAGATGCGCAGGATGATGCGCTTAGTCGCCGGCGGCCTCAAACCCGGCAGCCGGAAAATGCAAGTTATCAAAAGAAGATAAAAGGGATTCAACGATTCAATGCGGGACGCGGAATAAAAAAAAACAGGTATGGAAGAACGACAAAAATATCAGTTGATAGACGGTAAGGCCATTGCGGCACAAATCAAAAAGGAGTTGGCCGACGAAGTAGCGAGCATCCAAGCGGCGGGAGGTAAAATCCCTCACCTGGCAGCTATTCTGGTGGGACACGACGGCGGAAGCGAAACTTACGTAGCCGGCAAAGTGAAGAGTTGCGAGGAGATCGGATTCCAATCAACGCTGATTCGGTATGAAACGGATGTAACGGAAGAGGAACTGTTGCGTAAGGTGGATGAGTTGAACCGGGATACAGACGTGGATGGATTCATCGTCCAGTTGCCCCTGCCGGCGCATATCTCGGAACAAAAAGTGATTGAAGCCATTGACTACAGGAAGGATGTCGATGGCTTTCACCCCGTCAACCTCGGGCGGATGTCGCTCGGACTGCCCTGTTTCAAGTCGGCCACGCCGGCCGGAATCTTGGAATTGCTGAAACGCTACCACATTGAAACCAAGGGTAAGCACTGTGTTGTATTGGGACGCAGCAACATTGTGGGTAAACCTGTGGCCCTGCTGATGATGCAGAAAGGATATCCGGGCGACTGCACGGTGACGGTATGTCACAGTCGTTCGGAAAACCTGAAAGAGATGTGCCTGAGTGCAGATATTATTATTGTAGCGCTGGGCGTGCCCGAATTCCTGAAAGGCGAGATGGTGAAGGAAGGCGCCGTAGTCATCGACGTGGGCACAACGCGCCTGCCGAGCAGCGTCACCAAAAGCGGCTACAAACTAACGGGTGACGTATGTTTCAACGAAGTCGCACCGAAATGCAGTTACATCACACCCGTCCCGGGCGGCGTCGGGCCAATGACCATCATCTCGCTGATGCGTAATACGCTGCTGGCCGGAAAAAAAAGACTTTCCTCCCCCCCTTTGATTAGCAATTAGTCTCCTAATAAGGCAATCGTCAGAACATATCTGTTTTCGCCAGAATATATCTGTTTTCGTCAGAACACATCTGTTTTCGCCAGAATATATCTGTTTTCGCCGGAACATATCTGTTTTCGCCGGAATATATCTGTTTTCGCCGGAACATATCTGTTTTCGCCGGAACATATCTGTTTTCGCCAGAACATATCTGTTTTCGCCGGAATATATCTGTTTTCGCCAGAACATATCTGTTTTCGCCGGAATATATCTGTTTTCGCCGGAACATATCTGTTTTCGCCGGAACATGAGGTGTTATTCGCGCTCATTCGCGTAACTCGCGGACCATTCTCTATTCTCAACAGGGCGTAACGCAGTGTTTGGGGCTTTTAGAGGTTCCCTACAGGAAAACTCACGCCTGCGTAAGAGCATATCTTACGTATGCGTACAAACATACCTCACGTTTTAGGGATTTCCTGTAGCCTGTTGCACATCTGTGAAACCGGTTGCTTCGCTACGTTCGCGGGAGGTTTTTTCTGTGAGTCTTTTATTTTTTCGGAGGATAATCCAGCGTATAGTGCAGTCCGCGGCTTTCTTTGCGTTCGATGGCCTGCCGCGTAATCAGATACCCTACATTAATCATATTGCGCAGTTCGCAGATGTCTTTCGAGGCAATCGAGCGTTTGAATAGGCTTTCCGTCTCTTCGTACAGAATATCGAGCCGCACCCAGGCCCGTTTCAGCCGCAAATCGGAACGTACAATCCCGACGTAGGTGGACATGATTTGCCCCACTTCCTTGATGCTTTGCGTGATGAGGACCATTTCCTCTGGCGAACGCGTACCTTGGTCGTCCCAGTCGGGGATGCCGGTTTGAAAATCAATCGGTCCGACGATACGCGAGCTGTGTCCGGCGGCGGCGTCGGCATAGACCACTGCCTCAATCAGCGAATTGGACGCCAGCCGGTTGCCGCCATGCAGTCCGGTACAGGCACATTCGCCCGCTGCATAGAGGCGTTCAATGGACGTCCGGGCGTCCAAATCCACCTGAATCCCCCCGCAAAGGTAGTGGGCAGCCGGCGCAACGGGTATATACTCCCTCGTCAGGTCAATCCCCAGGCTCAGGCATTTGCGGTAAATATTGGGGAAATGACGTTTCGTATCCTCCGCATCCTTGTGGGTGACGTCCAGGTAAACATAGTCGTCGCCACGGTTTTTCATCTCATTGTCAATCGCCCGTGCCACGATGTCGCGCGGGGCCAGCGAGAGCCGTGCGTCATACTTGTGCATAAATTCCCTGCCGTCCAGGGTGCGCAATACGGCGCCGGCGCCGCGCAGGGCCTCGGAGATAAGGAACGAAGGGCGGTCGCCGGGATGATAGAGCGCCGTGGGGTGGAACTGGATGAATTCCATGTCCTTCACCGTCCCCTTGGCACGGTAAACCATGGCGATGCCGTCGCCGGTAGCCACCAGCGGATTGGTCGTTGTCTGATACACGGCGCCGGCGCCGCCGGTGGCCATCAGGGTGATTTTGGAGAGGAAGGTATCGATGCAACCGGTTTTCATATCCATTACGTAGGCCCCGTAACATTGGATGCCGGGCGTCTGACGGGTGACGGTGACTCCGAGGTGGTGCTGGGTCAGGATTTCGATAGCAAAATGATGTTCGTAAACCCGGATATT
>JAISOP010000200.1 GCA_031275525.1 Tannerella sp. | reverse complement strand
GGGGGCGGCATTTTCGACACACCCTCTCCCTTTCGGAATGGAGAATGGAGAATGGAGAATTAAAAGTGGTGTCACAGTCCGCGCAAACCTGTTTTTCTCCTCCCTTTGCGCAGGAGAGTGCTTGCCGTTCGTCGGCAGCGGCCTCACGTTCAATTGAGTGTTTCGCCCATGATTGCCTGCTTCAAGTCGTTGAACAGGTCGTCCACCTGTTCCAGTCCGACCGACAGGCGGATGGTTTGCTGGCTGATGTCCATGCTTTGGCGCACCTTTTCCGGAAAAGAACCAAAGATAGTACTGGCCGGATGAATGGCCAGCGTTTTGTTGTCGAACAGGTTGGTTGCACGGCGAATCAGTTGCAGGCGGTCGATAAAGCGGAAACAGGCCGCACGGGAAACCAAGTCAAAGGTAAGCATCGCCCCCGGATAATCGCCGAATTGAGCCTGGCTGACTGCATGATGCGGGTGAGAGGCCAGCCCGGGGTAATTGACGGATACCACCCCTTCTACCCGGGTCAATCGTTCGGCCAGCTCGCGGCAGGTCTTCGCCGACTGACGATAACGGACGTCCAGCGATTCCAGGCCGAGCGTCTGAAAACAGGCCGCTTGCGGACTCATGTAGGCCCCCAGGTTGCGGTGTATCTCCCTGCGCAGTTTGGTCGAAAAGGCGGAATCCCTGAACAGGCCGACGATGGGCGCCAGTTTGGACGAGCGACGCCAGTCAAACGTATTGTAGTCCAGAATCAACCCACCCAGCGAGGTGGCTCCGCCCGAAATGTATTTGGTTGACGACACGATTTCGATGTCCACCCCAAACTCTCCGGCGCGGAAAACCGTAAAAGGCACTATCGTCGTGTCGGCAATCAGGGGGACGCCCTTCTCCCTGCAAAGGGTCGATAAGGATCGCAAATCCGCCACTTCCATCTGCGGATTCGTAATCACTTCCAGGAAAACGGCGCACGTCTTCCCGTCGATTCTCGCATTCACCTCTTCCGGACAGGTCAGATCGCAGAAACGCGCTTCCATGCCAAAATCCTTCAGCGTAGTAGCCAGCAACGAATACGTGTTTCCAAACAGGTGAGGAGACGTCACGACATTGCTCCCCGCATAGGCTATTGCCATGAATGTGTTCATGATGGCCGCCATGCCCGAACCAAACGCGACGGCGTCGGCCCCGCCGGTCAACGCCTTCACCCGGTTTTCAAAATACTGCACGCTGGGATTGCTGATGCGCGAATAGACGTGTTCCGCCGACCTTCCCGTAAAGGCTCGTTCCATCTGTTCCGCCGTCTGAAATTCGTAGGCTACGGTATGATATACGGGCATGTTGAGCGACCCATACACGTCGTCTGCCGGGAAAGGCGTATGCAACACCCTGGTCTCGGGAGATAACGCGGATAAAATATCTTTTCTCATTTGTATTTTTTTGTTCGTTAGTTGTTTGTCTTGATTACAGAGATTCTCATTCCCCAATAATGGCCGCAAACTTACATGAAAATTTTCTGACAACCAACTTCCCGGCGCGTCCCCCCTCTTTTCGTCTGACGATTACATCCTTCGGGGGGGAGGCGGTGATTCCGGAAAAAAATCCGATATTTGCGTCGGTTTTTGAATAACCAACCTATTTATCATCATTATAACAGAAAAGAAAAATGACAAAGAGTGCATTACAGATTGCACGGGCAGGCTATGAGCCGAAAATGCCCGCTGCATTGAAAGGGCCTGTGCGGGTGGTCAGGGGCGAAAAGACCTGCTCGGTGGCCCATCAGAACGAAATTGAGGCCCGGTTCCCGAATACGTACGGGATGCCGGTCATTACGTTTGAAAAAAGTGACGAACCCGTTTCGCTGCCGCCGGTCAACGTAGGCGTGATCCTGTCGGGCGGACAGGCGCCGGGTGGACATAACGTGATCGCCGGGCTGTTTGACGGTTTGAAGGCCGCCTCCAAAGATTCCCGTCTGGTCGGGTTCCTTATGGGGCCGGGCGGACTGCTTAAGCACAAAGCCAAAGAACTGACGGCCGAACTTATTGATGAATACCGTAACACGGGTGGGTTCGATATCATCGGCTCCGACCGTACGAAACTGGAAACTACGGAACAGTTCGACCAGGGACTGGAGTTCCTCAAGGCCGAGCAGATCAGCGCGCTGGTGATCATCGGCGGCGACGATTCCAATACCAATGCCTGTGTGCTGGCCGAACACTACATGACGACGGATTATAAGGTACAGGTCATCGGATGCCCGAAAACCATCGACGGCGACCTGAAGAACGAACAGATTGAGACGTCGTTCGGCTTCGACACGGCCTGCAAAGTCTATTCGGAACTGATCGGCAACATCCAGCGCGACTGCAACTCGGCTCGCAAATACTGGCATTTCATCAAGCTGATGGGGCGTTCGGCCTCGCACATCGCCCTGGAATGCGCCCTGCAAACGCATCCGAACGTCTGTATCGTTTCGGAAGAAGTGGAAGCCCAAAACGAGACCTTAGACGATATTGTCGATCGGATAGCGACCGTCGTTGCCAAACGCGCCGCCGAGGGAAACAACTTCGGTACGATCCTGATCCCCGAAGGGCTGATCGAATTTATCCCGGCCATGAAACGGCTGATCGGCGAACTGAACCGCCTGCTGGCCGAAAAAGAAGATGACGGCGAGGAAAGGAAAAAGGAATTGGAAGTATTCAAGCACATGACGAAGAGCCAACAGCGGGATTTTGTGATCGATAAACTGACGGACGAAAACAGGGAATTGTATGCCGGTCTGCCGAAAAACGTTGCCCATCAGTTGACGCTGGATCGTGATGCGCACGGAAATGTGCAGGTTTCGCAGATAGAGACGGAAACATTACTGGTGGAATTAGTTGGCCGCCGACTGTTGGAATGGAAGAAGGCCGGCAAGTATAAGGGTACCTTTTCTCCCCTGACGCATTTCTTCGGCTATGAAGGCCGTTGCGCCACTCCGTCGAACTTTGACGCCGATTACTGTTATTCGCTGGGCTACACGGCCGCATGTCTGATTCACGCCGGGGAAACGGGCTACATGGCATCTGTCCGCAATACCACGGCTCCGGCCGAACGGTGGATTGCAGGCGGTATCCCGATCACGATGATGATGAACATGGAAATGCGCCACGGAGAGGAGAAGCCCGTCATACGGAAAGCGCTGGTGAAACCGGACGGCGCTCCGTTCAAGACCTTTGCCGCCGCCCGCGACGCCTGGGCTTATACGACGGACTACGTCTATCCCGGTCCGATCCAGTATTTCGGCCCGGCGGAAGTATGCGACGCCCCGACCATTACTTTGCAACTGGAAAAGCAAAAATAACAACGCACATGTTTTCCGGAATTGTAGAAGAAGTCGCCACGGTAACGGCCGTCGAACCGGACAAGGGGAATGTCCGTCTGACCCTGCGGTGTTCGTTTACGGACGAATTGAAAATCGACCAGAGTATTTCCCACAACGGCGTATGCCTGACCGTTGTGGAAAAAACGCAGGATACCTACACGGTGACGGCCGTCGGGGAAACGCTGGAGCGTTCCAACCTGGGCTTGCTGCAGGTGGGCGACCGGGTGAACCTGGAACGCAGTATGCCGATGAACGGTCGGCTGGACGGTCACATCGTGCAGGGACACGTGGACCGAACGGCCGTCTGCACGGCCGTGCGGGAAGCGGACGGCAGTTGGTATTACACCTTTGCCTATGAGTTCGACCGCGACGAGGCGTTGCAGGGATACATGACCGTCGAAAAAGGGTCGGTTTGCGTAAACGGGGTGAGCCTGACGGTCTGCAACTCCCGGAAAGACCGTTTCGACGTGGCCATCATTCCCTATACGCACGACCATACCAATTTCGGCCTGATCCGGAAGGGAACCGTCGTCAACCTGGAGTTCGACATCATCGGGAAATACATCAGCCGGCGGATGGCCTTTGTCGATGAATAAAGGCCACCTCTAAAAACCCCTAACGCTACGCTACGCT
>JAISOP010000197.1 GCA_031275525.1 Tannerella sp. | reverse complement strand
AGCGTAGCGTTGGGAGTTTTTAGAGAAAGGCAGATTCAAAAATTCAATCATTCAAAAGGCTCGTTTTTTTTGAATCTTTGAATGATTGAATCTTTGAATTCTACTGTTTCCCTTCCGTTTGTACGCCGGCGTCGATCTTTTTGATCAGTCCCTGCAACACGTTGCCCGGCCCCAATTCGATGAAGTGGTCGGCGCCGTCGGCAATCATGTTTTGTACGCTTTGCGTCCAGCGCACGGGGGAAGTCAATTGCGCAATCAGGTTTGCCTGGATGACCCTCGGATCCGTCGTCGCACGGGCGTCAACATTCTGGTAAACGGGGCAAAGAGGCGCATGAAAGTCCGTCAACCGGATCGCCTCTTCCAGTTTGATGTGCGCCGGCTCCATCAGCGGCGAATGGAAGGCGCCGCCCACTTTGAGTTTCATCGCCCGTTTCGCGCCGGCGGCTAACAGTTGTTCGCAGGCCGCGTCGATGCCGGCTTCCGTACCGGAAATGACAATCTGTCCGGGACAGTTATAATTGGCGCACACCACGATTTCGTTCGTAATGCCGGCGCAGACTCGTTCCACCTCTTCGTCCGGCAGTGACAGGACGGCGGCCATCGTGGACGGCGTCTTTTCACACGCCTTCTGCATGGCGTTCGCCCGCTTGGCCACCAGCCGCAGGCCGTCTTCGAACGACAGCGCCCGCGCCGCTACCAGGGCCGAAAACTCGCCCAGCGAATGACCGGCCACCATGTCCGGACGGAAATCATCGCCCAGCGTCCCGGCCAGGATCACCGAATGCAAAAAAATAGCGGGTTGCGTCACATTGGTTTGTTTCAGGTCTTCCTCCGTCCCGGAGAACATCAAGTCCGTGATACGGAATCCGAGAATCTCGTTGGCCTGTTCAAAAAGCCGCCCGGACAGGGAGGTTAAATCATATAACGCTTTGCCCATACCCGGGAATTGCGCCCCTTGTCCAGGGAATACAAATGCTTTCATTTCTTCTTCTTTTATTTTTTTGAGACGATGCAAAAGTAATAAATTCGGAAAAAAGAAACACCTTATCCGGGAAAGTATTGTATCTTTGTCCCATCTAAATCGTTAGACTATTAATTTTTAAAATGTAGATAAGATGAATCATTTATTATTTCTCCCCAATTTGGGTACCGGCGAGATTATTATTATTGCATTTGCCATTCTGCTGATATTCGGCGGCAAGAAGATTCCCGAACTGATGAAGGGCATCGGAAAAGGCGTACGGAATTTCAAGGACGGCGTGAAGGGAATCGAAGAGGATATCAAATTGGATGATACGGATAGCAAGTAATTGATATGTCACAGCAGCAAAATGAAATGTCCTTCTGGGATCATTTGGAAGAGCTTCGCTGGACGCTCTTCCGTTCCATTTTTGCCCTTGTTATTTTAGCCATCGTCTTCTTTGCATTCATGCGGGGAGACGATGGCATCTTTGATAGCATCATTCTGGGGCCGACGCGAGGCGATTTCGTGATCTACCGCCTGTTCTGCCGCGTGGCGTCGTCGTTCTCCTTCCTGAGCGAGTTTTGCGATACGGCCTTCCATATCGAAATCATTAATATCAAGCTGGCCACCCAGTTTTTTACCCACATGACACTGTCGTTCTGGCTGGCGCTCGTCTTTGCCTTTCCCTACCTCATGTTCGAG
The DNA here is from genome assembly GCA_031275525.1 of Tannerella sp. Classification (GTDB taxonomy): domain Bacteria; phylum Bacteroidota; class Bacteroidia; order Bacteroidales; family Tannerellaceae; genus Tannerella. Next base: position 4,080 of record JAISOP010000197.1, on the reverse strand, counting down.
GTCTGGAAATTCATCCGCCCGGCGCTCTACGAAAGCGAAAAGAAGAGTGTCCGGTGGGTATTCCTGTTTGGAACGGGCATGTTTTTTCTCGGATGCGCCGTAGGCTATTTCCTGGTCTTTCCCATGACGTTGCGTTTCCTGGCGACCTACCAAATCAGCGAGGCCATCAATGAACAGGTGTCGCTCGATTCGTATATGGACAATTTCCTGATGCTGATATTCATCATGGGTGTCATCTTTGAAATGCCGTTGCTCTCGTGGTTGATGTCCAAACTGGGACTGCTGCACCGTGGCTTCTTCAACCGCTACCGGCGCCATGCCGTGGTGGCATTGCTCATCCTGGCGGCGCTGATTACGCCCAGCGGCGACCCGTTTACCCTCTCCCTGGTCTTTGTCCCCCTCTATGCCCTCTATGAACTGAGCGCCTTCTTCGTCAAGCCGGCGCCAAAGGAAGAGGATGATGCGGTGAGCGTCTATCCGAATGAATAGAAAAAAGAAAATGAAAACCGGTTTTAAACTGACCGGCCGGCAGCGAGTGTATGTCGTGTATGGGATATGGACTTCGCTGGCGGTCTTCGTCGGCGTGACGGCCATTCTGTTTACGGCCATCGCCAAGGGATGGATCGGCTACGTGCCTCCGGTGGAACAACTGGCCAACCCGATTGACAAGTACGCCACGCAGGTCATCTCGTCCGACGGCCGGACGCTGGGCAATTTCTCGTACAGCAAGGACAACCGTATTTATGTAGGATACAATGACCTGTCGCCCGACCTGGTGAAGGCGCTCATTGCCACGGAAGACGTCCGCTTCTCGAAACACAGCGGCATTGACATGAAGGGATTGTTTCGCGCCATCGTGAAGCGAGGTATCTTTATGCAGAAAAGCAGCGGCGGCGGAAGCACCATCACCCAGCAGTTGGCTAAGCAACTCTATTCGCCCAGTGCGGAGAACCTGAAGGAACGCCTGCTCCAAAAACCCATCGAATGGGTGATTGCCGTCCGGCTGGAACGCTATTACACGAAAGAGGAAATCGTCAACTTGTATCTCAATAAGTTTGATTTCCTCTACAACGCCGTAGGCATCGAGTCAGCCGCGCGTGTTTACTTCGGCGCCACGCCCCGTACCCTGAAAACGGAAGAAGCGGCTACGCTGGTCGGGATGTGCAAGAATCCTTCCTACTACAACCCGGTACGCTATGTACAGCGCACGACCGAACGGCGGAACCTGGTCATGCGGCAGATGCGCGACAACGGCTATCTGACGCCGGCCGCCTACGACTCCCTGCGCATGATCCCGTTAACGGTTCATTTCACGCGCCTGGACCATCGCGACGGCCTTGCGCCCTATTTCCGGGAATACCTCCGCATGACGATGATTGCCAAAAAACCGGTACGGAGCGACTACGCTTCCTGGCAAACGCAGAAATTTACGGACGATTCCTTAGCCTGGGAAACCAATCCGCTGTATGGCTGGTGCAATAAAAACAGGAAAACGAACGGCGAACCCTACAACCTATATACGGACGGGCTGAAAGTGTGTACCACAATCGATGCCCACATGCAGCAGTACGCCGAAGAAGCGATGGTGGAGCACATGAGCGGAACTGTACAACCCAAATTCTCCAAAGAAAAGGCGGGGCGGAAATATGCGCCGTTTTCCAGTCAGTTGAAACCGGAGGAGATTGAGGAAATCATGAAGCGGGCCGTCAGTCAGAGCGACCGTTATCGCGCCCTGAAAAAAAACGGCATAAGCGACGCCGAGATAGCAAAGGATTTTGCGACGCCGACAGAGATGCGCGTATTCAGCTGGAACGGCGCAATAGATACGGTCATGACGCCGATGGACTCCATCCGCTACTACAAAGGCTTCCTGCGTACGGGTTTCATGGCGATGGACCCGCGTACCGGCCACGTGAAAGCTTACGTGGGCGGAATCGATTACAACAGTTTCAAGTACGACATGGTCACGCTGGGGCGCCGGCAAATCGGCTCGACCATGAAACCGTTTGTCTATTCGCTGGCGATGATTGAAGGCATCAGTCCGTGCGACAAGATGCTGCACGTTCAGCAGGTCCTGTCCGACGAAAACGGGAAACCCTGGGTACCCAAAAATGCCGGAGCAAAGATGGTGGGCGAAGAAGTGACGATTCAGTGGGGCTTGCAGCAGTCGTCCAACTGGGTGACGGCCTACCTGATGAAAAGCCTCTCGCCCTATACGCTGGCTCGCCTGCTGCACTCCTTCGGCCTGCGGGGAGGGATAGACCCGGTCATATCCATGTGTTTAGGCACGCCGGATGTCTCGGTATGCGAGATGGTCAGTGGATACACGACCTTCCCCAACCGGGGTGTGCGGATAGAGCCGCTGTTTGTGACGCGGATTGAGGACTCGAAAGGCAAAACCGTGGCCACGTTTACGCCGCAGGTGGTGGACGTGCTGACGGAAGAGGCCGCCTGTAAAATGCTAACCATGCTGCGTGGCGTGATGGACGGCGGCACCGGTAGCCGGGTACGCTACCAGTACGGCCTCCGGGCGCCGATGGGCGGTAAGACGGGAACGACACAGGAAAACTCCGACGGCTGGTTTATCGGCTTTACGCCCAGTTTGGTGAGCGGTTGCTGGGTCGGCGGCGAGGAACGTTCCATCCACTTCGACCGGATGAGTGAAGGGCAGGGCGCCAGCATGGCATTGCCGATTTATGCCCTGTTCATGAAGAAAGTGTATGCCGACAAGACACTGGGCTATTCGGACAAAGAAAACTTTGAAATCCCGGAAAAATATGCCCGTACATGTCCCCCGGTCAGGGAAAGCCTCCCGGATACGTTTACATTAGGCGAAGACGACTTTTTCAATTGAAATTCCAAGATTCATGGAAATAGGAAAGATGAACAGGCTGAAAGTAATCAAGACAATGAATTTCGGCGTTTATCTGGACGGCGGAGAAGGACGGGAAATCCTGCTCCCGACACGTTACGTCCCCGACGGATGCGGGGAAGGAGACGAAGTAGAGGTTTTCATCTATCACGACAACGAAGGACGATTGATTGCCACCACGCTCCGTCCGCTGGCGACGGTCGGCGAGTTTCAGTGGATGCAGGTGAAGGAAGTCTCCGCGGCAGGCGCCTTCCTGGAATGGGGCCTGATGAAAGACCTGCTGGTGCCCCACCGCGAACAGAAAACACCCATGAAGAAAGGCCACCGGTATCTGGTGTATGTCTATTTGGATTTCGTGACGAAGCGGATTGTCGCCTCGGCGCGTATCGACAGGTTTCTCGACAACGTACCGCCACAATATGAACAGAACCGGGAAGTGGACCTCATCGTGGCCGAATCTACGGAAATGGGCTACAAGGTCATAATCAACCATCAGCACTGGGGACTGGTGTATCATAACGAAGTATTTCATCCGCTGGAAAAGGGCGAGAAGCGGAAGGGATACATCAAGGAGGTGCGCGAGGACGACAAAATCGACGTCAGCCTGTATCCACTGGGGTACGATAAGATCGACGGCATCGCGCGTCGCGTGCTGCAAACGCTGACGCAGAACGGCGGTTTCCTGCCCCTGCACGATAAAAGCAATGCCGAAGAAATCTACTCCCTCCTTGCCTGTAGCAAAAAGAGTTTCAAGAAAGCCGTCGGCGCCCTGTACAGGCAACAACTGATTTCGCTGGAGAAAGAAGGCATCCGGTCGGTAAGCAGCGAATAAACGACAAGTTAGTGGTTAGCGGTTAGTGGTTAGTGGTTAGTGGGGAATTGAAAATTGAGAATGAAATATTGTAACAAGCGTCGTAAATCGACGTCACTCTCCCCTCTCCCTGTGGAGAGGGGTCGGGGGAGTGGTAATAATTCATTCTAAATTCACAATTCCCCAATAACCACTCCTGTGTAACAAAATCATCAACCGCTTCTATTCCTTCTACTGTAATACACGGGGGAGTCGTTTGTTTGACTTCCCGTGTTGTAGATAGAGGTTTGTTCTTTTTCTTGATAAAAAGAACCAAAAATCAAGGCTTCGTGCGCTTCGCACGTTAAGGAGCTGTCAAGAAATAAACCATCCATTTACGGGTCTGTTTTTCGCATTC
>JAISOP010000186.1 GCA_031275525.1 Tannerella sp. | reverse complement strand
TAAAATGGAGTTTCTTGAACTTTACCATAACATTTTCGTTTTAGTTGATAAATAAAAAAATATATGATTTCTCTTTTTCCCGGAGTTTCCGGGAATAAAAAAGTGCGCGAGATAGAAATTTCCAGGAGATGGAAATGAAAAAAACGCACGGGATAGCGTTCTCCCCGTCGTGGAAATGAAAAAAGCGTACGGGATAGAACTCTCCACTTCGTGGAAATAAAAAAAACGTACGGGATAGAACTCTCCACTTCGTGGAAATAAAAAAAACGTTCGGGATAGAAATTTCCACGAAGTGGAAATAGAAAAAACGTTCGGGATAGCAATTTCCGGAAGCCGGAAATAGAAAAAACGTTCGGGATAGCAATTTCCGGAAGCCGGAAATGAAAAAAACGTTCGGGATAGCAATTTCCGGAAGCCGGAAATGAAAAAAACGTTCGGGATAGCAATTTCCGGAAGCCGGAAATTGAAAAAGCGAGTGATATAGGAATTTCCGGACGCCGGAAATTGAAAAAGCGCGCGATATAGAAGTTTCCGGAAGCCGGATATTGATAAAGCGAGTGATATATGAATTTCCGGAAGCCGGAAATGAAAAAAGCACGCGATATAGGAATTTCCGGAAGCCGGAAATTGAAAAAGCGAGTGATATAGGAATTTCCGGAAGCCGGAAATGAAAAAAGCACGCGATATAGGAATTTCCGGAAGCCGGAAATTGAAAAAGCGCACGAGATAGGAATCTCCCCGTCGTGGAAATGGACAAAGCACGTGATACGACATTCCCCCAAACTGCGGGACTATACATATAATATATATAGCTATCGGAAAAGAGAAGGAGGATGCGTAAGAGGGTGTATGAGGTTCGGCGCGTCGGCGTCGAGGGAAAAAGTGCGGGGTTTGTAAGAAGAAGAACAGCGGGTTTGTTAGGAAAATGAAAAATCCCCCCCCCCCCCCTTAACTTATTTTTGGTACCCGGGACGGGGAACGCTATCGCCGACTGAAGCGGACGCGCTGTTCGATTGTATATTGCTTCCATTTTCCTGTTTGGGATTATTGGCCGCAAAGATAATTAGCATTTGCCAATAATTCGTCTGAACTATGATTTTTTTAATTGTCGGAACCGTGATTCACTTGATTTACTTGATTGGAAACTGTCTGAACTGTGATTTTTATGATTCACATGATTTACATGATTAGAGTGATGAATCCGGCAAATTACTGCAATCACAGAAATCAAGTAAATCAAGTGAATCACGGTTCAGACAATTTCCAATCAAGTAAATCACAGTTTCGGCGAACGGAAAAAATCATAAATTTCCCGCAGACGAATTTTTGTTTTCCCGCAAATGGATACCTTTGCGTGATTCCTCTTGCAAAAACGATCGGTAAAGGTTACCGGGAGCGGCAAGGTTACCCGCAAGGCGAGGGGGATATCAAATCAGAATATAAGAGGATGAATATGAGAATGATTTATGTAACGGTTGCAGCAGCAATCATGTGGGCGGCGGTGTCGTGCGGAGGGAAACAGTCGGGCGCAAGCCGTACGCAGCCGCCGGTGTACCCGACCGCGGCGGTCGCAACCGGCCGGGCTGAACTGACCGCCATTTATCCGGCCTCCCTCCGCGGACGGGAAGATATCGAAATCCGCCCCCGGATCGACGGGTTTATCGAACAGATTTTTATCGACGAAGGCTCGGCGGTCAGGCAGGGGCAGGTGCTGTTTAAGATCAACTCCCCGCAGGCCGAACAGGCGGTGACGGCGGCACGGGCGGCCGTCACGTCGGCCGAAGCGCAGCTGGCTACGGCCAGGCTGAACGTGGACCGCATGACGCCGCTGGCCGAAAAGGGGATCATCAGCGCCGTGCAGTTGGAAACGTACCGCCATGCCTTCAGCGTGGCGGAGGCCGCCTGCGCACAGGCCGAAGCGCAGCTGAAAAATGCCGAGGCTACGCTCGCGTGGACATCGGTGACCAGCCCGGTCAACGGCTGCGTGGGCGCCATCCCCTACCGCAGGGGCAGCCTTGTGAACAGCCAGTACACGCTCACCACCGTGGCCAACACGGAGACCGTCTACGCTCATTTCTCGCTCAACGAAAAGGCGCTGGCCGAGTTTCTGGCCGGACTGGAGGGCGAAACCCAGGCCGAAAAACTGAAACACGCGCCGGAGGTGGACCTGATCCTGGCCGACGGAAGCGTGTATCCCCACAAAGGGCGGATCGAAACCGTTACCGGTACGGTGAACATCGCCACGGGCAGCGCCGGCTTCCGTGCCGGGTTTCCCAACCCGCAGGGGCTGTTGCGCAGCGGTACGAGCGGCAAAATCTCCGTCCCGACGTATTTTTCCGACGTCGTCCTGATCCCCCAGAAGGCGACCTTTGCTCAGCAGGACAAGGTGTTTGTTTATGTGGTGGAAGAGGGCGCGGCGCGGCAACGACTGGTCGAGGTGACGCCCACGCCCGACGGACAGACCTTCCTGGTGCACAGCGGCCTGAAGGCGGGCGAACGCATCGTGACCGACGGCGTGGCGACGCTTTCCGACGGAACGGCTATTTCGGTCGAAAACTAATCCCCTCCAAACGATATTTCTATGTTGAAGACTTTTATTGACCGCCCGGTACTCTCGACGGTCATTTCCATCCTCATCGTGGTGCTGGGGATGATCGGCCTGTTCATGCTGCCGGTGGAGCAGTATCCCGACATCGCGCCGCCGACCGTGCGCGTGTCGGCAAGCTATCCCGGGGCAAACGCGGACGTGGTGATGAAGTCCGTTGTGATTCCGCTTGAGGAGCAGATCAACGGCGTGGAGGGAATGACGTACATGACCTCCTCGGCCTCGAACAACGGCTCGGCCCAGATTACCGTTTTCTTTGAGAAGGGGATCAACCCCGACATCGCCTCGGTGAACGTGCAAAACCAGGTGGCGCGTGCCACGCCGCTGCTGCCGCAGGAAGTGACGCAGATCGGCGTCACCGTGCGCAAGCAGCAAAGCTCGACCATCCTGATGATCAACATCACTTCCGATAATCCGGACTATGACCAGACCTTTATTCAGAACTATGCCAATATCCACCTCCTGCCGCCCATCAAGCGGGTCAGGGGGGTGGGCGACGCCAACGTCTACGGCGCACGCGACTACTCGATGCGTATCTGGCTCCGGCCTGACGTCATGGCGGCCTGCCGGCTGACGACGCAGGAGGTCGTGGCCGCCTTGCAGGAGCAGAACATCGAAGCGGCGCCCGGCGAACTGGGACAGGAAAGCAGCCAGAGTTTCCAGTATACGCTGAAGTATACGGGGCGGCTGAAGACGGCGCCCGAGTTTGAGGAGATCGTCGTGCGCTCGGTCGAAGGGCAGGTGCTCCGCCTGCGCGACGTGGCGCGGGTCGAGCTTGGCTCGCTCAACTACACCGTGGCCTCGCGGCTGAACGGCAACCCCTCCGTGACCGTCGGGATCAACCAGACGGCCGGCTCCAATGCCCGTGAGGTAATCAACAACATCAAGGCTGTCCTGGAGGAAGCCTCCGCCTCCTTCCCGCCCGGCCTGAAGGTGGTCTATGTGCAGGACGCCAACGAGTTTCTCGACGCCTCCATCAACAAGGTCGTCCATACGCTGCTCGAAGCCTTTGTCCTGGTGTTTGCCGTCGTGTTCATCTTCCTGCAGAACTTCCGCTCGACGCTGATTCCGGCCATTGCCGTGCCGGTGGCCATCGTAGGGACGTTTTTCTTCCTCCGGCTGTTCGGCTTTTCGGTCAACCTGCTGACGCTTTTTGCGCTCGTGCTGGCCATCGGCATTGTGGTGGACGACGCCATCGTGGTGGTCGAGGCCGTACATGCACAGCTCGACGCCGGCGTCAAGAATGCCCGCGAAGCCGCGCTCCGGGCCATGAAGGAGATCGCGCCCGCCATTGTCTCCATTACGCTGGTCATGTCGGCCGTCTTCATCCCCGTAAGTTTCATCGGGGGGACGTCCGGCGTGTTCTACAAACAGTTCGGCCTGACGCTGGCCGTCGCCATCCTCCTGTCGGCCGTCAACGCGCTTACGCTCAGCCCGGCCCTCTGTGCGCTGTTCCTGAAAAGCCACCCGGAGGGAGAGGACGGCGCCGGCCGCAGGAAAAACTTCTTCCACCGCCTGGCCGACCTGTTTAACGCCGGCTTCCGGACGGCCACCGGTCGCTACGGGCAGGCGCTCCGCTTCCTGGGGCATCGCGGCCACCGCTGGATCACGGTGGCGCTGCTGCTCCTCATGACGGCCATCCTGTTTGGCCTGATGCGGACGATCCCGACGGGCTTCGTGCCGCAGGAAGACAGCGGCGGGGTGATGGGCATGATTACGCTGGCGCCGGGCGCCTCGCTCGAACGCACCCAGGAGGTGGTGAAGCAGGTGGCCGATATTGTACACGGAATTGAACACGTGCAGTACGTGGCCGACCTTTCGGGCGTGAATTTCATGAGCGGCATGGGCAGTTCCTATGCCACCGTGCAAATCAAGATGGATCCGTGGAACAGGCGGAAAATCACCACCAACCAGGTGGCCGCCCTCCTGAAAGAGAAAACGGCGGACATCCGCGACGCCACGTTTATCTTCATGGGTACGCCCACCCTCCAGGGCTTTGGCCTGAGCAACGGCGTGGAACTGCAAATGCAGGACCGCACGGGGGGCGACATCAACCGTTTCTTCGAGGTAACCAACCGCTTCCTGGACGCCATGCGCCGCCGGCCGGAGGTGATGATGGCCATGACGACCTTCAACCCCAACTTCCCCCAGAAACTGATCGAGGCCAATATCCCGAAAATCAAAGAAGCGGGGCTGACGCTCGGCGAGGTCATGTCCACGCTCCAGGCCTGCGTGGGCAGCATGTATGTCTCGAATTTCAACCTCTACGGCAAGCAGTTTCGCGTCATGGTGCAGGCGGCGCCGGAATACCGCGAGAAGCTGGAAGACCTGGACGGCTATTTTGTGCGCACGGCCTCGGGCGAGATGGCGCCGGTGACGGAGTTTCTGACCGTCTCGGACGTCACCGCCCCGCAGACCCTGAACCGCTTCAACATGTATGCCTCGATGAGCGTGACGATCATGCCCGACTTCACCCGGGGTTATGCCACGGGCAACGTGCTGGAGGCCGTCGCGGAAACGGCACGCGAAACGCTGCCCGAGAATTTTACCTACGATTACTCCGGCATGACGCGCGAGGAGGTGAAAACCGGCGGACAGACCTACCTCATCTTCGCCCTCTGCCTGATTTTCGTCTACCTGCTGCTGGCCGCCCTCTACGAGAGTTATATCCTGCCGCTGGCCGTGCTCTGCTCGCTGCCGGTGGGGCTGGCCGGCGTCTTCCTCGCCATCTCCGGCGGCCTGGCGCTGGGGACGGGTATTGTAAACAATATCTACGTACAGATTTCGCTCATCATGCTGATCGGGATGCTGGCCAAGAACGCGATCCTGATTGTGGAATACGCCGTGCAGCGGCGGCGGCAGGGGATGGGCGTCGTGGAGGCGGCGGTCGGCGGGGCGGTGGCGCGGCTGCGTCCGATCCTGATGACCTCCTTCGCCCTGATCTTCGGACTGATGCCGCTGGCGCTGGCCACGGGCGCGGGCGCCGTCGGCAACCGCTCCATCGGTATCCCGGCCATCGGCGGCATGTTGATCGGCACACTGCTGGGCGTGCTGGTGATCCCCTCGCTGTTCATTATCTTCCAGACCATACAGGAGAAATTCAGCCGGTCGGGGCTGATCAACGCGGGCAAAACGGCAACGGTCGGCCTGCTGCTCATCGTCGGCGCGACGTCGTGCCGGGTGACCGGCAGCTACCATTCGCCCGCGATCGACACGGACGGCCTCTACCGCGCCGCCGCCGCCGGCGGCGGCGATACGGCCACGATTGCGGGCCTTCCCCTGGCGTCGTTCTTTACCGACCCCGTCCTGCAACAGTTGATTGCCGAAGGCCTGGAGGCCAATTTCGACCTCCGGGAGGCGCAGCTGCAAATACGGGAGGCCGAAGCCGGATGGCAGACTGCCCGCATGGCCGGCCTGCCTGTTGTCGGGCTGGCGGGGCAGGTCACGCATACGCGAACCGGCGGCGGGCAGGAGGAGGCGGGGCCGCTGGGCCGGGTCGACAACCAGTACCGGCTGGGTGCAACGGTGCAGTGGGAGGTCGACCTGTGGGGCAGGCTCGCCCGGCTGACCCGCGCACAGTATGCGCAGTACCTGAACAGCCACGAATACAGGCGGCTGATACAAACCTCGCTGGTGTCGAACATCGCCGCGTCCTACTACACGCTGAGGGCGCTGGACGAGCAGCTGCGCATCTCGCGCGAGACTGCCGGGTTGCTCGAGGAGAGCGCCGCGTCGATGCAGGCCATGATGGACGCGGGATTGCTGAACGCCGCCGCCGTGGAACAGAGTCGCGCACTGTTGTATGCCACGCAGGTCTCGGCGTTGAACCTCGAAGTGTCGATCCGGAAACTGGAAAACTCGCTCTCGGTGACGATCGGTCGCCGGCCCGGTGCGATTGAGCGTCCGGCGCCGGACAGCAGCCTCCGGACGCCGTGGGACACCGCGCCGCTACCGCCCCACGGCGTCCCGGCGCAGATGCTGGCGCGGCGGCCCGACGTGCGTGCGGCCGAACTGCAACTCCGCGCAGCCTTCGAACTGCACAAGGCGGCACAGGCGGCGCTTTATCCCTCGCTCACGCTCGGCTCGGGGACGATGGCCGGCTACGGCGCCAACGCACTGACCGACTTCTTCAAGCCGCAAAACCTGCTGCTCAACCTCATCGGCGGCCTGACGCAACCCGTCTTTGCCGGTAACCGGTTGCGTGCCCAGGTCCGGATTACCAAGGCGCAGGAGGAGGAAGCGCTGGTCAACTTCGAGCGAACGGCGCTGACTGCCGCCCGCGAGGTCTCGGACGCGATCTGCACCTACGAAAAGGCGCAGGAGAAAATCCGCTACCGCGCCGCCCAGACCGAATCGCTGCGGAAATCCGTCTATTACACCCGGGAACTGCTCCGCGCCGGCGAAGCGACCTATCTCGAAGTCCTCACCGCACAGCAGAACTTCCTTGCCGCGCGCTTAGCCTCCGTCGGCGACCGCCTGGAATCGGCGCAGGCGGCCATCGACCTCTACCGCGCACTGGGCGGCGGCGGTGATAATTCAATAATTCAATAATTCAAAGGATTCAACGGACGCACATTGAATTTTTGAATCATTCAATACGTTTACCGGTTTTGCGGAACAGGGGTGAATGTTTTCGTGCGTTTTTTGGGAGAAAGCAGGAATGTTCCGTTTTACGGTTTAACTTTGTACTCATCCGAGAAAGAAACCGTTGACATTATGATGACAAAAATATTTTATTCGATTTTATGTATGCTTGTATGTACCGGATTTCGCTCTATGGCACAGTCCGGACACATTCAAAAGGAAATGGAAAACGGAACGGTTTCGTTTGTCCGTTTCAGTACGGATACCGCATCTCAACCGCTGAGCAAATCCATGGAAGTGTTTTCCGAAAATTTAAACACAGAGGCACGGGGACGGTTCAGGTCGATGTCGGCAACTTGCCCAACGGCATTCTACATGCTGCACGTACATGACGGCACGGAAAATCCGCCTGTAAGGGTTTGAGGTACTGTATTTTTTTTCCGCCGTACAAATTTTTACGACTTTTTTGGGGGAAAAAGCAGGAATGTTCCGTTTTACGGTTTAACTTTGTACTCATTCGATAAAGAAACAGTTCTATTAATGCAAACGACTGTATTTATATTATGGAGGATATGCTCCCTTTGGACGGCTGTCATCCGCAATGCGGAAAAGGCCGTTGCCCGGACAGCCGCTGTCCGGAGGGAACATGCGGCCGGGAAAACCGGTAGACCGGCGGCGCCGGCCGGATGCAGGTGTCCGGATGCGGGTCGCCGCCTTCCGTTTTTGAAATACGCTCCCTACACCGCTCGCGACGGCATCCGGCTATAGCTCCCGAACCGGAAGGCGGGAGCAGTGAAATAAACGTGACCTTCGGGAAAATTCGGATTAAAATATCAACAGAATGAAAGCAGAAAAAAAATTATTTATCCTGTTATTGTGTGTGGCGGCAGCGGGATGCCATAAAAAAACGGATGATACAAATTTGACGACCTGTCAAAAAGTCGGTATGATTGAGTATTGTCCGCCACCCGATAACTGTAATGACTATATGATCGTATTTGATACCGACCAATTAGATAAAAAATATTACAAACCGGATCATTTGCCGGATGATTTCAAAATTAATAATCTCCAAATAGAAGTAACATACCGTATCACCGAAGAAAAACACAATTGTGGATTCGGCGGGGATGTTCCGGTTATTCACATTATAAAAATCAGAAAATTATGAGAAAGCTATTTGTGTTTATTTCAATCTTATTTGTTGTTTCCTTCAAAGGATATACACAGCAAAAAATTACCGGAGGTTATACAATCAATATAACAGATGCGCCCTGGCAGGTAATTTTAAAACAGGGAAACAGTTATATATGTGGAGGAAGTATTATTGCTCCTGATATTATATTAACCGCTAAACATTGTATAAATGGAGTATCTCCAAGTGCTATACAGGTGATTGCCGGTATTACATGTAAAAGTGAAGCCAGTAGCAGTAACACTTTCAATGTTTCTGCAATAATACCGCATCCGACATTGGATGTTGCTCTTTTAAAATTATCGACTAATATATTGTATAATAGTAGTAGACAGGCCATAAATTATTTAAGTTCTACTAACTCTACATATTATAGTATTGGAAATACGGTTATGGTGTCCGGATGGGGTTGGCTAACTCCAAACGGATATGATCCATCGAATTGTTTGAATGCGGTAGATTTGCATATTATTTCCAATCAAGATGCTGCAAGCGCATTGGGTGAACCTGTTCATGATTATGAAGTAGCATGTACCGGTGTCGGCAGCGTGCGGCAGGGTGCATGTCATGGGGATAGTGGAGGACCATTGGTAATTTGGTCCAACACTTTAAACGAATATGTTTTAATCGGAACAGTTAGTTGGGGTAGGGCTAATTGTGTTGGAAATAATAGCAATTCTCCGTCTGTTTTTGTCCGAGTGTCAAACATTGTGAATTGGATTAATAGTAATATCTCTATTTCCGGCCCCTCACTGCTTTGTTCGGGTACTTCCGGTACATTTACCGTAAGCGGTGCGCCTTCGGGTTATACCTGGACATGCAGCAGCGGTCTGACTCCCGGATCATCGTCGGGCACTACGAAAACCTTTACAGTAAACACCACCAGCTGGCAAGCCGGATGGATAGCCGTAAATGTGGGTTCACTTGAACTGGTACGGAAAGATGTCTGGATCGGCAAGCCGTATGACATACCGGATCCCCGCTCCGTAAGCATTCCGCTAAACACGCCGACCGTAATCACGCCACCGGCGCTGACACCCTACAGGCAGAAAATGGGAGTAACGGAGTATTACTGGGTATGGGACTTGAACACCGGCGGCGGCACGCTGGGTAATTCGTATGGTACTACGGCGACCGTGACCATTCCCCAGCGCAATGCCTCATACCGTCTTAGCGCTTACGGCGTCAACGCTTGCGGAGAGTATTATACAGGCGCACCATTCTTCTCATTCAGTATCTCTCCGGGCAACTATGCGTACAGCCTGTCGGCGTATCCGAATCCGACTTCGAGCGTGCTGAACGTGGATATCGAGGAACTGGAGACTGAATCGACCGCGTTTTCGACGACCGGTTCTTCGGCCTCAGGCTTCGGTGCCGTCGGCAAAGTAAAGTCCGTGTACACAATCAGTCTATATAACGCCTCGGGCACGCTGGCGCTCCAGACTACCGCGAGCGACACGAATCACATTCAACTCGACGTCGGCAGTCTGCCCAACGGTATCTATACGCTGTACGTACATGACGGCACGGAAAATCCGCCTGTCACGCAGCACATCGTCATCTCGCATTAGGGCGAAACAATCTTTCAGAGAACCTGTCCCCCGGTAGCCGGGGGACAGGTTTTTTTCTCTGTGGCTCCGGGGAAAAATAAGGTACTGTGTATACCTACACCTGTCTAATCTTATTACCTTATTACTTGATTAAAAGTATGCTGATCTGAAAACCCTGTTTCCACCTGATTTAAACAGCAAAACAACCCCGGTAGCAGGGAAACGGGACCGTAGTCCCCGGACCCTGACGTTTTACGGTGTGGGGGGATAGGGTCTTGGGGGAGGATTAATTAATGTAGATGGATGCCAGGTCATGGTCCCGTTCAAAAGTGAAAGGGCATTCTTTCTGGAGCACGCGCAGGGCGTTGTCCACGCCGTCGGCCATCCGGAACTTTCCGCTGAAAACCTTCTTTGCCACCTTCTTGTTCCTTACCACAATGCGAATGCCGTAGCATTTCTCGAATTGCTCCATCAGCGTGAGGAAACCGGTTTCCCGGAAACAGATCAGGCCTTCGCGCCAGCGATAGACGTCGAAATCTTCAATCGGTACCACCGTCAGCTGTCCATTCCGTTCGGTGGCCTGCCGGTTGGGCGAAAGGTGGATGACGCGCTCCGGCTCATCCCGGTATTGGAGGTCTATGGCGCCTTCCATCAGGGCGGCGGAGAAATGGTCGGTACCGGTATAGGCGTCCACGTTGAATGTGGTGCCCGATACACGGATGTGGTATTTGTCCGTATGCACGACAAAGGGTTTCTCCCGGTCGGGTTCCACCTCGAACCAGGCTTCGCCGTCCAGCGTGACCTCCCGCGCCGGACCGGTAAAACAGCCGGGATAGGTGATGCTGGAACGCGCGTTGAGCCAGAGGTTCGTGCCGTCGGAGAGCCGGAGGTTGGCCCGCTGTCCGGCAGGCACGGTCAGCGTATGCGTGACTGCCCGGAGTTCGTTCATCCTGCGGTGGTGGAAATAGGCGCCCGCCAAGCCTATCAACACCGCCACCACTGCCGCCCTGAGCCACCCGCGAAGCCGCGCCCGCAGGGATAAACGCTGCCCGGCGACGGGTGGACGGGCTTCCGTCCTCTCGCCGCCCGCCAAAAGGAGGGCGTCAAACAGTGTGCGTTCCTCCATCAGTTTCTTGTAGTGTTCGTCCGATTTGTCCAGCCAGCGTTTGATTGCCTCCCGGTCTGCCGGGAGCGCGTCTCCCGCGAAAAATTCATGTAACAAATGTTCGTTCATCAACATATTCCGTATTCTATAAATAAAGCAATTAAACGGGAGAAGACCCTAAAACAGGAAGACCTAAAAAAAGGAGCGGCAGGTAATCCTTCAAGGCTGTACGCAGCCGTTTGAGCGTTTGGGTTATGTGATATTCAACACTTTTTACCGACAGTTCCAACGCGTCGGCCACTTCCCTGTTGGTCTGGTTCTTGTATTTGCTCCGGATGAAGATTTCCCGCGACTGCGCAGAAAGCGACGCGAGGGTGCGGTCAATGATCTGCTGAACCTCATCGGAGAATAATTTCTCCGGGTCACAGGCTTCCAGCGTGGCGATGCGGAGGTTCAACTCCCAGTCCGCCCACTGGTGAAGGCGGCTTTCCGCCTCTGCCCGCCTCCGTTCGCGCTGCAGGTGGTTGAGGCATTTGTTTTTGATCACGGTAAGCACGTAGGCCGGGAGATTGTTTTCGTGCGGTAGCCGGCGACGGTTCTCCCAGTAGTACATCATGCTGTCCATAACGATATCCTCCGCCGTATCATAGTCCTCCACATACGTTTGGGCGAAGCGGATAAACCGGCTCCTGTAGTCCCGGTAAAGCCGGTTGAACCGCTGGGTATCGTCCGAACACATTACCGGTGGTTTTCGGCCCAGTCCCTGAAATCTTCAATCACCCGGTAGAGCACGCCGGCTGACCCGCGGAAGGCGCCCGAACCGGAGGGCGTCCCGTCTATCCGGTACCATTCAAAGAAGCCACCGTTTTTGACCACGCGCTCCAGCATCGGCTGCACTTCGTCGTAGGCCTCCTGCACGAATCCGTAGCGAATCAGCTGCCCGATCATGCGTCCGCCGAACCAGGTCCAGTCGCCGCCATTCTGGTATCCGTAGGGATGCATGGCCCCGTTCAGGAAAAAGCCCTCGGGGTAGGGCGGATAGAGCGTCAGGCCGATGGACGGGGCGCCGGAAGCCTCCACATTGGCCAGCATGGTACGGTTGGACGCGGCCACTTCTTCTTTGGTGAGCAAACCGGCTTCGATGGCCATCGCCGTTCCGCCGTGGTAATACACCGCGCGTTCGTCGAAACCGGGCGGGAAGGGCGAGCCTTCCAGGTAAACATGTGGTATGAATTTCTGCCTTTCCGCATCCCAGAGGTGCATACGGATACGGGACTTCATTTGGTCGCGCACGCCGGTCCAGCGTTTACGCGCCCCGGCGCGTTCCGTCAGCTCCAGGAAGTGGTCGATGGCAATGACGAAGAAAGCGTTGTCGTAAATATCCAGGCAACGGTGGGAACTTGCGTCCAGTTCGACGCCCCAGGGATGTTCGGGTTGCACGTCGCCCCAGTCGACCGTCGTAGCGCCCCACAAAAGCCCGTAACGGGCGTCGCAACGCTCGTTGAGCAGGTACTCCAGCGCCTGTTCGAGCCGCTGCTCGACCGTCTTCCCGTCAACCGCCTGCTGCAGGAAGGCGCGATGGCCGCTCTTCGCCACATAGCGCCCGACGGCCTGGACGAGCGAGGATTCCTGGTCGGTTTCGACGGTGTTCTTGTGAGCCGCATAGCGCGGCTCGAGCGCGGAATAGCGGTATTGGTAGCCACCGGGCGAAGGTGTGGCGCGGCGGATGTCGGTAAAGCCGTCAACGATGTCGCCCGTTTCGCCCTGGAAGCGGAAGAAGGTAAGCAGATGGTCCCGTATCAGGCTGTCGGGCATGACTTCCATGGCCGCTTCGATAAACGTGTTGTAGTCGCGAATCCACACCTCGCCGTAGCCGGCGCCGGCGTTGAAGCCGCCCCGGACCACGTCCAGCGCCAGGGCCGATACCCGGTTCATCAGCGTGTCCTGCAGGATGCGTTCCGCCAACTGTTTTTCATCCGCCACGGAAGCGCCCCTCCCGCACGAAACTACCGGCAGCGCCAGGGTCAATACGAAAAGTAGATGCCGTTTCATATACGTCCTGCTTAACTGGTGGCCGAAACTACGGCGTCCAGTTCCTTCAGTATCCGGTTCACGTCTTCTTCCGTCGAGTCGAGTTTGGCCTTGCAGATTTTAATCAACTGCGCAGCTCGCTTGACCTTTTCCGCGAGTGCATCAACCGAGATTTCCTTCCGGTCGATCTCCGAAACAATTCCCTTCAATTCCTCAAAGGCTTCGGTGTAGCTTATCTGTTGATTCATACGTTTTCTTCTTTATGGATGGTTTGTATTATACTGATGATGTTTCCCTCAAAGACACGGGTATGCAGTCTGTCGCCCACACTCAACTGCGACAGGCTTTGGATCGGCCGGCCTTCGTGAAGCGTGACGCTGTAGCCGCGCCTCATGACTTCCCTCGGATTCAGGCCGGCGACGTGCCTTTCCGTGCCGCTCAGCCACACGCCCTGTTCACGCATCAGCGACTGCGACCCGTCCGAGAGTTTTTCGTGGAACCGGGCAATTTGGCTTCTGTTGTGGGACAGGATGGACTCGGTGGCCGAACGGAACAGTTTCGTTTCCGCTTGGAACTTGAGCCGTTCGTGACCGACGATCCGGCCGGACAGGACGACGAGCCGCTGTTCCACCTGCTTGACCGGCATGGAGAAGTTATGAAACTGCTGAATGAGGAAATCCGCCAGGTCGGTTGGCGTGATCAGGTTCCTGCAGGCAACCCTTTCGACGACTGTTTCGTTCGTAATATGCCCAATCCCCGTGAGGACGGGTAACGGGAAGAGCGCGATTTCCTTAGCCAGCGGGTAACTGTTGTAGGCCGAAAGCCCGACATCCCCGCCTCCGCCGCGGACGATGGCTACTACGTCGAAGTGATGCATCACCCTCCGGATACGGTTCAACTGGGCGGGAATGGAGTGGATGATCTTTTCGCCCTGGAGCAGCGAAGGAAACAGGAAATGGAAGAAACGGTATCCCCAGGCATTGCGGTCGATTTTGCCCAGGAAATCCTGGTATCCTTTGCTCGTTTCCACCGAAATGACGGCAATCCGTTGCGGCAGCAGCGGCAGTTTCAGCGCCTTGTTCCGGCCGAAAATACCCTCTTCCTCCAGTCTGCGGAGCGTCTCCTGCTTTTCCTTTTCCAAATCGCCCAGCGTGTAGTCCGGGTCAATGTCCATGATATGCAACGTCAGTCCGTGAGAGGCGTCGAAGGCTATCTTCGCGAGGAACAGAATCTTGATGCCGTCTTTCAGGGGTTCGTTCAGCGTCTTGCGGAAGAGGGCGTCAATCCTGCGGTAGTCATCCTTCCACACCACCGCCCGCATCTGGGCAATGATTTTCCCGTCCTGTTTCTCGACCATATCGGGATAGCAGTGGCCCGACTGCTTATAAAAATTCAACTTGTTCATTTCCGCTTTTACCCAGAAAGAACTCTTATACCTGTCCGCAAGTGTTTTTTGAACGCTTTTCATGACCTCAAGCAAAGAGAACACGTTCCTGTCCTTTATTTTTTCCGACATTAATTTCTTCAATAAATAAGAGTGTGACGAGGCAAATGTATAAAAAGATTCCGGACTGTCAAGCCTCCGGGGATTCGTGGCGTGCGGGGAGGCCATGCCCGCAACCATTTCGTAAGGACGGAAACCCTAATCGCAGGATATTCCGGTTCGACACACTTTCTCAGGCGTTGGCGTAAAGGCGTTCGCGAAGTTCGGCCAGGGCCGGGTCGGAGATGTAGTCGTCGTATTCCATGATTTTGTCGATATGCCCGTTGGGTGTCAGTTCGATGACGCGGTTGGCCACCGTCTGGATGAACTCATGGTCGTGGCTGGCGAACAGGACGTTCCCCTTGTAACTGCATAAGGTATTGTTGAACGCCTGGATGGATTCCAGGTCGAGGTGGTTGGTCGGCGTGTCGAGGATGAGCGTGTTGGCATCCTTGAGCATCATGCGCGAAATCATGCAGCGCATTTTCTCGCCTCCGGACAGCACGCTGACCCTCTTCGACAGTTCTTCGCCCGAGAAGAGCATCCGCCCCAGGAAGCCTTTCAGGAAGACCTCGTTCGTGTCCTTCGCAAACTGGCCGAGCCATTCGAGGAGGTTATAGTCTGAATTGAAGTAGTTCGCATTGTCCAGCGGCAGGTAGGCGGTAGTGATGGTCTGTCCCCAGCGGTAGGTCCCGCTATCGGGTGTCTCTTCGCCGTTGATGATCCGGAACAGGGTGGTCATTGCACGCGGGTCGCGGCTGATGAATACGATTTTGTCGTTCTTTTCGACGTTGAAGTTGAGGTCCCTGAACAGCGTTTCGCCTTCGATGCTCCCGGTCAGTCCGCTGACCTCCAGAATCTGGTTACCCGGTTCGCGTCCCGGCGTGAAGAGGATGCCCGGATAGCGGCGCGACGAGGGTTGTATCTCCTCGATGTTGAGCCTTTCAATCATTTTCTTGCGGCTGGTGGTCTGTTTCGACTTGGCTACGTTGGCGCTGAAACGGCGGATAAATTCCTCCAGTTCCTTTTTCTTCTCCTCGGCCTTCTTGTTCTGCTGTTGCTGCTGTCTGAGGGCCAGCTGGCTCGATTCGTACCAGAAGCTGTAGTTGCCGGCAAAGAGTTTCAGTTTACCGAAGTCGATATCGACGGTGTGGGTGCAGACGGAGTCGAGGAAATGGCGGTCATGACTGACCACCAGCACGGTCTGTTCACAGTTGGCGAGGTAGTTTTCGAGCCAGGCCACCGTTTCGAGGTCAAGGTCATTGGTTGGCTCGTCCAGCAGCAGGTTGTCCGGCTTGCCGAACAGGGCGCGCGCCAGCAGGACACGTACTTTCTGCTTTCCGCTCAGGTCTTTCATCAGGCTTGCGTGCAGGGATTCCCGGATACCCAGCCCGCTCAGCAGCGCGGCCGCGTCGCTCTCGGCGTTCCAGCCCTCCATTTCGGCGAACTTCTCCTCCAGTTCCGAGGCACGCAGGCCGTCGGCGTCGCTAAAGTCCTCTTTGGCATAGATAGCGTTCTTTTCCGTCAGGATGTCCCACAGCATCGTGTGTCCCATCAGCACCGTGTCCAGCGCCGTATGCGCATCAAAGGCGAAATGGTCCTGTGCAAGCACGGAAAGGCGTTCGCCCGGGGCCAGGGACACCCGGCCGCGCGTGGGGTCGAGGTCGCCGCTGATCGCCCGTAAGAATGTGGACTTCCCCGCACCGTTGGCGCCGATGATGCCGTAGCAGTTACCCGGTACGAATTTCAGGTTCACATCCTGAAACAGGATACGCTTCCCGAAACGTATCTCCAAATCGCTGATTGTAATCATCTCTTCCTTGTATTATTATTTCCGTCCGCAAAGTTACGGAATATAATCGAAGGGGCAAGATACGCCAAAACAGGCGCCCGGCATGAGAATTGAGATTAGTGGTGAGTGGTTAGTGGTGAGTGGTGAGTGAAAAACGCCTACCTCACTAACCACTAACCACTAACCACTAACCACTAATTCTCAATCCGCCCTGTGACAGATGGAAAAGTTCCGTTGCATCGAGATGTCGGGCGACGTCTTATCGAGTAACCGGGCGACGTCTCATCGAGTAACTGGGCGGTTACTCACTAGGGAAGCCGGCCTCCCTAATGAAAGTCTGATACGGAGCGGTTTGAGAAAGGGAACAGCCTCTTCATCCGCAGGCCGCCGTGGGGGAATGGCGAATGGGAGACAAGGGGGAGGGGGCAAAATGCATAGCGCCTCAAAAAAAGAATGAACCTTCTTATATTACATTTGCACGGTACGTGAATTTATTCTACGTTTGCACGATAAAACCTATATTATATATAATGGAAGAAAGGACAGAAACATTGAATCTGGGTGATTTCTCGGATAAAATCGGGCGGATACGTGCGGCGGTGTCGTCCGTCATTGTGGGCCAGGAGAAGACGGTGGACTTGCTACTCACCGTCATCCTTGCACGCGGACATGTGCTGATTGAGGGTGTGCCCGGCGTGGCCAAGACGCTGATGGCACGGCTGATGGCCAAACTGATTGAGGCCCGCTTCTCGCGGATCCAGTTCACCCCCGACCTGATGCCCTCGGACATCCTGGGCACCTCGGTGTTCAACCTGAAGACAAGCGAATTTGACTTTCACCGGGGGCCTGTCTTTGCCGACATCGTACTGGCGGACGAAATCAACCGCGCTCCGGCTAAGACCCAGGCGGCTCTTTTTGAGGTGATGGAGGAACGGCAGGCGACCATCGACGGCGTGACCTACGCAATGAGTCCGCTCTATACGATCCTGGCTACCCAGAACCCCGTCGAGCAGGAAGGTACCTACAAACTGCCCGAAGCGCAGTTGGACCGTTTCCTGATGAAAATCACCATACCCTATCCGACGCTGGAAGAGGAGGTGCGCATCCTGGAACGCCACCATGCTCATGCGCGGCTGACGTCGCTGGAGGAGATTACGCCCGCCCTCACTCACGCCGAACTGATACAACTGTGCGACTGGGTGAACAAGGTTTACGTGGACCCGACGCTGCTGCAATACATCGCAATGATTATCTACCAGACCCGCACCAGCAAGGCTGTCTATCTGGGCGCCTCGCCCCGTGCCTCGGTAGCGCTGATGCAGTCCGCCAAGGCATTTGCCCTCCTGCAGGGACGCGACTTCATCACGCCCGAAGACGTGAAGTTCATCGCTCCTTCCATTCTCCAACACCGCCTGATCATCACCGCCGAAGCCGAAATGGAGGGCCATACGCCCGGCAAAATTGTCCGGCGGTTGATTGAAAAGGTTGAAGTCCCGAAATGAGACACCCCTTTTGAATGTATCTGAGCCGGCGGTTTTATCTGAGTTGTATGGTGGCTGTGGTCCTGTTGTTGACGGGGTATGTGCAGCCCGTGTGCTTTGCGCTGGGGAAGACGCTGGTGGCGGTCATTGCCGCGGCGCTGGCCTTTGACGTGTGGCTTTTGTGGAAAAAGGCGGATGGCGTGGAGGCTTCGCGAACGTGTACGCCGCGCTTTTCCAACGGCGACGAGAACCCGGTGCGCCTCGCACTGGAAAACCGCTATGCCTGGCCGGTGAAGGTCAGCGTGACGGACGAAATACCGTCCGTCTTCCGGCGGCGCGACATCCTGTTCCACCTCGAACTGGCGCCGGGGGCAAGGAAGGTGATCCTCTATCATCTGCGACCGGTCGTGCGAGGGGAATACCGTTTCGGGCAAATCCGCACTTTTGTCTCCACACGCCTGGGACTGGCCGAACGCCGTTTCACGTCTGCGCAGCCGGCCTCCGTCAAGGTCTATCCCTCCTACCTGATGCTGCACCGCTACGAACTAATGGCCATCAGCAACCACCTGACCGACCCGGGCATCAAGCGCATCCGCCGCATCGGGCATCACACGGAGTTCGAGCATATCAAGGAATACGTCAAGGGCGACGACTACCGCACCATCAACTGGAAGACGAGCGCACGGCATCATCAACTGATGGTCAACACCTACCGCGACGAGCGTTCGCAGCAGATATACAGCGTCATCGACAAGGGGCGCGTCATGCAGTCGGCCTTTCGAGGCATGACCCTGCTCGACTACGCCATCAACGCCGCGCTGCCCCTCTCCTTCGTCGCCATCCGACGGGAAGACAAGGCCGGACTGATCACCTTTGCGGACGAATTTGAAACCTTCCTTCCCGCCTCGAAACAACCCGGACAGATGCAGTCCATACTCGAATGCCTCTACCGCCAGCAGACCTCCTTCGGCGAGAGCGACTATTCCTCGCTCTGCGTACACGTGAACAAGTACGTCGCCAAACGCAGCCTCCTGCTCATATACACCAACTTCGACAGCATCATCGGGATGGAACGCCAACTGAGCTACCTCCGGCAACTGGCACAACGGCACGTCGTCCTGGCGATCTTCTTCGAGAACGCCGAACTCAAAGCCTTTGCCGACCGCCCACCGCATACAACCGAAGACTATTTCCGGCAGGTCATTGCCGAAAAGTTCATCTTTGAGAAGCAGCACGTGACCACCTGCCTCCGCCAACATGGTATCTACTCCCTGTTGACCTCCCCCGACCGCCTCTCGATCGACGTCATCAACAAATACCTGGAAATGAAAGCCCGGAGGGTCATCTAAGGATTCAAGGCTTTTCGGTATGAACGCCATCTATGCGGATGAACCTGTTTGTCTCCAGGGAACCTCTATACTCATTCCATATCTCTAACCTGAATGTGGGAAGGAGGTAGCGTCCGCCTCCTCTGCTTTCCGCACACCCCCGCCCAGCTTGCCTAATCCGCAGAATTATATTTTATTATGAAGGGCTACGGGCATACAGATTGCTTTTCTCCTTAACTTTGGGCCGTTTTTCCTGAACCACAGACTTCCGCAGGGTAAGGAAATCGGTGTTTTTGGGTTTCGGATAGAAACGCAATAGCATTTGAATATGATTTGAAGAAATATATAATAACGAAAGAAAGTATGAAAAGAATTTTTACATTATGGATAGCCGGTATTTGGTTGACCGGCGCGTTTTCGGTGGCGATGGCCCAAACCTCAATAAGTGGTGGCGATGCGACATTGGGTACAGAATATAGCATTTCTGTTGAGAGAAGCTATGTGTTTAACGATTGCTCTTTTACCTTAAACATGACGTGGGGTAATGATTATGTGCTCTCTGGATATAAGGTGCAAATTTACAATGGAGCGAATACGGTGGGAGTTCCCATTCCAATTCAATCATCGATGGACACTATTATTAATACGGGGAGTGTTCCAGCGGATAAAATTTTCAAGTTAAAATTTGAGATTCACTATTCAATTGGCGGTCATATATCTACTGATCTTGACAATAAGACCATCACTCTTACCTATATAGATTACCCGACGGTAACCAGCGAGCTCACCGGGATAGATTTATATGATTATTATAACGAACGGACGACGCAATATCCGGGTAAGGTAGAATTTTCGAGGACAGGCGGGTCGCCGGATTTGCTATACAGCGTAGATGGATTCCATTGGGGGAAATTTCCCGATAGCACGCTGGCTCTCACTCCGCTTGACATCCAAAACCTGATTCCCGGCTCCCAAATCATGGTGCATGAACCTTACGGCTGTATGGGTGAAACCCCTTTTATTGCCATTCCGGAACATAGCGGGGCCGCCAATGTGATTCCGCGCAGGATACTCATTCCCTCCGTAGAGGATGCTACGATCACTCCCGCTCCGGGAATCCATTATGTTCCAAGCGGGAAAGACTATGTATTCAAGATTTTCCCGACAGGCCCGAATGCCGGTAAGAAACCGGAAGTGACGACCAATCGCCGCCTCGTCTTCGAAGGAGAAAATATTTCCTGCCGGGCAAACGAAGACGGTGTCTGGACGGTAACCATCCATGCCGTACGCGAACCCCTGGACCTGGACATCACCTTTACGGACGCAGAGACGAAATCGACCACTGCGGAGGGGCTTGCCGCCCTGGAAGCTAACAGGGTCTGGGGAGCAGACGGCGCCTTGTACATCACCTCCTCCACAGCCGGCAACGCCGGTATCTTCGGCCTGTCCGGCACGCTGCTAAAAACGGTCGCCTACTCGCCCGGCACAACGGCCACCCCGCTACCGGCAGGCTTCTACATTGCATCGCTGGACCACGGAATCTACAAAATCATCCTACGATAGCCGTGTCAATATGGATTTGGCGGTTTTGAGGCTACTGTAAGCAATTATGAGTCCTGTGGCGTTAACGCCTTCTTCTTTCAATACCCCCTTTATTCACATCACGTCCCCCCGCCGAGCTGTATGGCATTATCTGGGGACTAACACTATTAACATTCTTTGTGCAGACACCTTGCACAAACCCCCAAAATGCCGTTTTGTGTAAACACCTTACCAGGCCTTGTGTAAACACCTTGCACAACATACGGAGTTTCCCTGTGACAAAAGACAGCAGAGGGAAGGCGCACGGTCTTTTTAACCGGAAAATGGTTATCTTTGTCGGACCATATCATATCATAAAATAATATAGAGTCTATGGAGGAAAATTTGAATTGGGCCGAACTGCCTTTCGGGTATCTGAAAACGGATTACAACATCCGGTGCGCATACCGGCAGGGTCGGTGGGGAGAGCTTGAAGTGAGTTCTTCGGAGATAATCAACATTCACATGGCGGCCACTTGCCTGCACTACGGCCAGGAGGCGTTCGAGGGGCTGAAGGCCTTCCGCGGAAAGGACGGGAAAATCCGCGTGTTCCGGATGGATGAAAATGCCCGGCGGCTACAAGCCTCCAGCCGGGGAATCAGGATGGCCGAGTTTCCGGTCGATAAGTTCGGGGAAGCGGTGCGGAAGGTGATCCGGCTGAACGAACGCTTTGTGCCGCCCCACGGCAGCGGAGCGTCCCTGTATATCCGGCCGCTGCTGCTGGGCCTGGGGGCGCAGGTGGGGGTGGCTCCGGCCAGCGAATATCTGTTTCTGGTCTTCGTCACGCCGGTCGGGCCTTATTTCAAGACGGGCTTCAAACCGGTCCCGGTCTGCATCCTGCGCGAATACGACCGCGCTGCGCCCCGGGGCACGGGCGCCATCAAGGTCGGCGGAAACTATGCCGCCAGCCTGGCCGCCGGTCACCTGGCACACGAGAAGGGATATGCCGCCGTGCTCTATCTTGACCCCCAGCAAAGGGAATACCTCGACGAATGTGGCCCGGCCAATTTCTTCGCCATTCGCGAAAACACCTACATCACACCGGAGTCCGGTTCCATCCTCCCCTCCATCACCAACATGAGTCTCCGGCAACTGGCCGCCGACATGGGGCTGAAAGTGGAGCGCCGTTCCATCCCGGTCGCGGAACTGGCCACATTCGAGGA